>DASYDW010000086.1 GCA_036499395.1 Pirellulales bacterium | reverse complement strand
CCGCCGTGGCCGCGGTGGTCGACGAAGCGCGGCGCTTGCAGATCCCGGTCGTCTTCGACCTCGACGATTTGATCTTCGAACCAGAAAGCATTCACCACGTCGACGGCATCAGTGGCTATACGCCGGAGCAAGTTGCCGAGTATCGGCGCGGCGTGTGCGGCTACCGCGAGATGCTGCTCGAAGCCGACGCCGTGACTTGTACGACGTCGTTCTTGCAACGCCGCGTTCAGCAATTGGGCAAACCGGCCTATGTGATCCCGAACACGATCAATGCCGCACAGCTTGAGACCGCCGCAACGCTGCCGGCGAGCAATCGCGACGGCGCCAAGATCCGCATCGGCTATTTCTCAGGCTCGGCCACGCACAACAAGGATTTCCTCGAAGCCGCGGGAGCCGTCGCCAAGGTGATGCGCGAGCGGCCGGAAGTCGAATTTCTGATCGTCGGTCCCTTGGTGTTGCCGGCAGAATTCAAGGAGTTGGAAAGCCGCGTAATCCGCAAGAGATTCATGCCTCCGCTGGACATGCTGCGCGAGCTGGCCGCGGTCGATATCAACATCGCGCCGTTGGAACTTGACAACCCTTTCACGGCCGGCAAAAGCGAACTAAAGATTTTCGAGGCGGCCCTGGTGGGCGTACCAACGGTTGTGTCGGCGACCGATAGTTACGGCAATTGCGTCACCCACGGCCGGGACGGCTTCGTCGCTGCCACACCCGCCGAATGGTTTGCCGCCCTCGATCGTTTGGTTTCGAATCGAAAGCTGCGCGAGGAGATCGGCCGCGCCGCGGCCGCGCGATTTGTGCCGGCGTTTTCGATCAATTCCTGCGCGGCGGGCATCGTCGACGTCTATCGCTCGATCGTGGCCACGGCCGATGATGGTCAGTGCGATCCCGAATGCCTCGACATTGCCTGGATCGTGCCGCAGCCGTCGGCCGGATCGGGCGGGCATCGTAATATTTACCGCGCGGCGAAGAAGCTGAGCGAATTTGGCCACCGGATCACGCTCTACCACACGGAAACCAACGACGACACGACCAAAGAGTTCGTCTGCCAGAACTTCTACGATCTGTCGAACGTCGAATTTCATCGTTATCGCGGCACCACGCTGCGGCACGATGCCTGTTTCGCCACGCATTGGTCGACCGCTTACTGCTTGCAGGCGAACCGGCACAAGATTCGTCATCCGTTCTACTTCGTGCAGGATTTCGAGCCCATGTTCTATCCGATGGGCTCGGAATACATCCTGGCCGAGAATACATATCGCCTCGGCTTCACGCATGTGACGAGCGGCCCTTGGCCCAAGAAAGTCCTGGAGCGCGAGTACAGCCAAGACGTTCACGAGTTCTATTTTCCGATAGACATGTCCGTCTATCGGCCGGGAGCTCGCGAGATTCGTCATCGGCGCGTGCTGTTCTTCGCACGGCCCGAATGGAACCGCCGCTGCTATGAACTGGGAATCGCGATGCTCGCGCAGTTCAAGCGGCGCAATCCGGACGTGGAGGTCGTGCTGTACGGTTCGTCGAAAATTCCCAGTGACAGCGTGCCGTTCGAGCACGTGAATATGAAGATGCTGCCAAGCCTGCAGGCACTGGCGGAGCTATATCGCAACGCTGACCTGGGCATTGTGTTCTCGACGACGAATCCCAGCCTGGTGCCGTACGAGATGATGGCGTGTGGCCTGGCCGTGGCCGACATCGGTCGCGACGCGGCAGCGGTCAACTACGGCGGCGAAGACAATATTTTCCTGCTCAACCCTTCGCCCGAGATCATGGCTCGCGAGGTTCAGCAGATCATGCGCGACGACGTCGAGCGTGCATGTCGTGCGCGGAATGGCACGGCCTACGTCAAAGGCTTTCCGGACGAGGAAGGGATGGCCCGCCGCATCGAGGAGATCGTGCTGGAGACGATTCGCAAGAGCCGCAAGCAAGAGAAGACGGCTCACGGCCACGATTCGCCCGCGTTTCGGCAGTTGGTCAGCGAAACGGCCGCCTAGCGGGCGTGCGTTTGTCGGGGGGAGTGGAAGTTATGAACATCCTGGTCACCGGCGGAGCCGGTTTCATCGGCAGTCATCTGATCGATGCGCTATTGGCGCTAGGACATCAGGTAGCGGTCGTCGACAATTTGTCGCTAGGGGATAAGCGGCAACTCGACCACCTTGCGGGCAATTCTCGCTTTGCGCTACACGTCGTCGACATTCTCGATCAATCGTCCTTTAGCAAAGTCATGGCCGACAGTGCGCCGGACTGTGTATTCCACCTAGCGGCCAATTCCGATATCGCCCGTAGCCACGACGATCCGGGCGTGGACTTCCATAACACGTTCGAGACAACTTACGCCGTGCTGTGCGCGATGCGCACCTGCGGTGTGAAACAGATCGTGTTTGCCTCGACCTCGGCCATCTATGGCGACGCGGCGTGCGCGCTCGACGAGAATCATGGTCCGCTGCTGCCGGTATCACACTACGGGGCAGGCAAGCTGGCCAGCGAGGCGTTTATCTCTAGCTTCGTGGCCAACTACGGCATGCAAGCCTGGATCGCGCGGTTCGCGAATATCGTCGGTGAACGGGCCACGCACGGAGCGCTATTCGATTTCATTAACCGGCTGCGTCGCGATCCGAGCGAGTTGCCGGTGCGCGGCAATGGTGAACAGGCCAAGCCCTACCTGTATGTAAAAGAACTGGTCGAGGCGCTGCTATTCATCTGGCAAAACGCCGACGAGCCCCTGAATGTGTTCAACGTGGGGGTCGATTCCCGTACCAGCGTGCAGCAAATCGTCCGCACGGTGATCGACGAGATGCGCGTTCAGCCTGAGGTGCATTACGAAAAGGGATCGACCGGCTGGATCGGCGACGTTGCACAAGTTCGCTATCGCGTTGACAAACTCGGGGCATTGGGATGGCACGCGCGACGCACGTCTGATCAGGCCGTGCAATGCGCCGTGCGAGCAATGCTGGAGACGTAAACATGAAGTTGGTCATTATCGCCGGTGGCAAAGGGACCAGGCTTGGCGCAGCCAACGTGCCGAAGCCGATGGTCAAGATCGCCGATCGAACGGTGCTGGAACATCAATTGGCCTTGGCCCGGCGCTACGGCATTCGTGATGTTTTCGTCCTGTCCGGACACTTGGCCAACGTGACCTTCGATCATTTGCAGGACGGCGCCACGCGCGGCATGCGGATCACGCATCTGGTCGAGCCCTATCCACTGGGCACCGCCGGCAGCCTGGCGCTGGTCAAACACTTGATCAGCGATCGGTTTCTGGTTTTCTACGGCGACGTGATGCTCGACATGGATCTGGGACGACTGATCGCCTTTGATCGCGAAGAGCATGCGCTGGCCACGCTGGTCGTCCATCCGAACGATCATCCGCAGGACAGCGACCTGGTCGAAATCGACGACAAAAATCGCATCCAGGCGTGGCATAAGAAGCCGCGCCCTGCCGGCGCATGTCATCGCAACCTGGTGAACGCCGGGGTGTATGTCTGCTCGCCCGAGATATTCCGCCACCTTCCGTTTGGCGAATCCGCGGATCTAGGCCGCGACGTGTTTCCCTCGATGCTTGCGCACGGGCTTCCCTTGGCGGCGTATTGCACAGCTGAGTTCGTTAAAGACATGGGGACGCCCGATCGACTGGGGGAGATTGACCTCGCGTGCCGAAGCGGCCGGATTGCGCGGATGAATTGGGCCAATCGCCGCAAGGCGGTATTCCTGGATCGCGACGGAGTGGTGTTGAACTTCGTCGACCATTTGTCGAACCCCGACGATGTAGAATTAGCGCCTGGCGCCGCTGAGGCAATTCGCCGGATCAACGACAGCGAGCATCTGGCTGTGCTGGTCACGAATCAGCCCATGCTGGCCAAAGGGATGCTGACCCGGCCGGGGCTCGAGCGCGTACATGCTCGCATGGAGACGTTGTTGGCCGCCGAGGGCGGTGCGTTTTTGGACAAGATTTACTACTGCCCACACCATCCCGAGCGCGGCTTCGACGGCGAAGTCTCGACGTTGAAGATGGATTGTGACTGCCGCAAGCCAAAGCCGGGCATGCTGCTGCAGGCTCAGCGCGAAATGAACATCGATCTGAACGGTTCGTGGATGGTCGGCGATCAGGAAAGCGATCTGCTGGCTGGCAAAAAAGCGGGCTGCCGCACCATCCAAGTCGACGCGCGTCGTGCAGCTTCCGGCAATACGGCGCGTGACCTGTTGTCGGCAGTGCAAATGGTCTTGGGCCGAAGTGCAGAAATTCCGCGAGGCAAAGTCGCATGATCATTTCACGTACACCGCTGCGTATCAGCTTTGCGGGCGGAGGCAGCGACTTCAAGGAGTTCTACGCCGAGCATGGCGGCGCCGTGCTGAGCGTGGCGATCCGCAAGTTCGTGTATCTGTCGTTGCACCCGATGTTCCACCGCGAGAAGATCTTTTTGAAGTATTCCGAGAGCGAATTGGTCGATTCCGTGTCTGCCATCCGCCATCGGATTATTCGCGAGATCTTCAGTCAATACGGCATCAATGGTGTTGATTTCAATTCGAGCGCCGACGTCCCCACAGGCACTGGCCTCGGAGGATCTTCGGCGTTTACGGTCGGCTTGATCAATTTGTGCAATGCTTACACAAACCAGATCATTTACCGGCGCGACATCGCCGAAGAAGCCTGCCACGTTGAAATCGATCGGCTGGGCTCGCCGATCGGCAAGCAGGATCAATACGCCGCGACGTTCGGCGGCATGAACTACTTTCGCTTTCGACCGGATGGGCATGTCGAGGTGCAGCCCATCTTTCTCGATGGCGTCACCCGGGCCCGATTGCAGTCGCGGCTGCGGATGTATTACCTGGGCGAGTCGCGATCAGCCAATAGCGTGCTCGTTGAGCAGCAGAAAAACCTGGCGGCGAATTCGCAAGTGATCGCGAACGTCAAACGCATGGTTAACCTGGCCGAAGAACTGCGCGGCGCCGTCAGCCACGGCAACGTCGACGCCGTCGGGCAGATCTTGCATGACGGCTGGATGTACAAGAAAGAAATGGCCCGCACGATCTGCAATGAACGGATCGACCACTACTACAACCTGGGGCTAGCCAACGGCGCGGTTGGCGGCAAGCTGCTGGGAGCGGGGCAGGGCGGTTTCTTGCTGTTCTACTCGCCCGAGTCGGAACACGAACGCCTGCGTCGCGCGCTGAGCGAACTGGATGAATGCGAAGTCGAATTCGACGATGCCGGCACGACAATTATTTACGACGATCGATCTCACATGCCGGAGCTGGCCAAAGTCGCCTAGCGCCCGCACGCTAAGCGAAACATCCGCTCGCCGGCGCGATCCCATTTCAAGGAAGATATCTCATGGCTCTGCCGAAGGATCCCACGCTCTACCCACCGTCGCGCTGGTCGCTGCACTCGGTTTACCAGCCGCTTGATTTTTCAGCGGCCTATCTCGAAACGTTGCGAGCCATGGAGAGCGATCCGCACGCGCCCGGGCATTCGGACGCGGGCATTCGCAACATGCTGTTCAGCCTGACGCTGTCGTTTAAACCCGATTCGATCCTGGAGTTGGGGACGCACATTGGGTCAGCGTCGGTCGTGATTGGCGAGGCGTTACGGCTGAATGATTTCGGCCACCTGTACACGGTCGAGCCGACCAACGAATGCCACGATAAGGCGACTGGCTACGTCAAGCGGGCGGGCCTCGAAAAGCAAGTCACTTGCATCAAGGGTTTCAGCTACGAGGAGCCGGTGCGGCAGCAGCTTGCGCAGGCGGCGCCGTTCGAAATTATTTACGTCGACGCCTGCCACGACTTCGACGCCGTATTCGGCGAGATCCAATATTTCACGAAGCTGCTGCGCGATGACGGGCTGATGATCTTTCACGATACATCACTGTACGCGCAATCGTACGACACGAAGAAGCAGGGAGGAGTGCGGCGGGCGATCGTCGAGGCCTGCGGCCGGGCTCCGGAACTGGTGCCGATCTTTTTTGAGTGGCCCTACTGGTTGAATAATTGTGGCGCCGCGATCGTCTGCAAGCAATCGATCGTCAATCGCGAGGCGTTCGCCGGGCGCGATGAGTTCGAGAACTTCGAAGCCGGGCATGCCGTCCATCATGTACATGGCAAGGGGCCCGCAGTGCTGCGCAGGGTTGCCAGGCGATTGCTCGGGCGCGGGGCGTAGCCGTGCGGGCGCGCGGTGATGGGGGGACGCGACCATGACGCAGTTCAACGACGGCATATCGGTGATCATCACCGCGCATGCCGAAGGCAACCTGGCGCACCGCGCGATTCGCAGTGTGCTGCGCGCTGCCGAAGTGGCCCAGGCGCAGGTGCCCGTTGAAGTGGTCGCAGTTCTCGATACACCGACCCCGGAGACTCAGGCTTATTTCGATAGTCACGCGTCCCAATTCGCGCAAATCCTCTGCGTCAACTTTCAGGATGAAGGTCAGGCGCGACAACACGCCATTGGACGCGCACATGGGCGGTATGTGACTTTACTGAACTCCGCGGATTTGATCTCGGGCAACTGGCTTCTGGCGGCATTCCAGCAGGCGCTCACGATCGACGATCGCCGCGCGGTATTTCACCCCGAGCTGTGCTTCCACTTTGGCAGGCAGCCTCGAATCTTCGAAAACGTTGGGTATGGCAACGCTGCAACCAGCGCTTCGAATCTGCTCGAATCCGACTGTTGGAGTGGGCACACCTTCGTCACTCGAGAATTCGCGTGTGAAGTGCCTTTCGCATCGTCAAAGTCCGGCGGCGGGTGGGGGCACACCGCCTGGCATTGGAATTGCGAAGCGATCGCCGCCGGAGGAACCCATCATGTGGTGCCAGGCACTGTAGATTTCGTTCGCGAGCAACTTGCCGCCACCCATGACGCACGTAGCGCCGACGCTCTGCTGCCGCCGACACGGCTCTTCGATCAGTGCGAGGTGAGCCAACCGCAATCGGCTAACGTCCTGAGGACGCCGCGGCAATCGATTCTTAATCAAATTGCGCGATCAGTGCGAACCAGTGTACGTGCTCAACTGCAAGACCGGCCCCGGCTGCGCGATATGGCTCGCCGTGTATCTTCGGCCCTTCAGGTGTTGAAGGACGCCCGGCAGGCGATCGCCGCGCCGGCTGGCCGCAGCGAGGCACTTCCAGAGTGGTTGGTCAACGAATGGCGCACGCTGCACGACATTGAACCGGCGCTACTTCCCACGTCGGATCACGGTGCGCAAATTCCGCGCGTGCGACCGTCGGCTTCGACGATTGCAGGCGTTTATTCGCAAGCGGCCGCAGCCTGGCAGAGGGATCGGACTCATGTTTTCTTACTACCGTGGTTGAAACGCGGCGGCTCGGACCTGGTCGTCCTGCACCAGATGCGTGCGTTGGCCGAGTTAGGTTGCGATCGTCAGTTGTGTGTCACGACCGAGGCGTGTGATTCTCCGTGGCTCGCGGAATTGCCTCCGCGGACCGACGTACTCGAACTCGGTAAGCTGGCTGCGCATCTACCGGACGAGGCTCAGTTGACCTTGCTCGCGCGATTGCTCGTGCAGCGCAGCCCCAGCCATGTGCATTGCATCAATTCGGCGCTCGGCCTGAAGCTGTTCGCCCGACACGGCAAGGCACTCAGTTCGGCGAGCCGGCTGTTCGCTTCGATGTGGTGCCCCGATTATTCGGTCGACGGTTACGCAGGGTACGCGTACGAATACCTGTTCGATATTTTTCCGCATCTGACGAACGTGTTCTGCGACCACTCGCGGTTTGTCGACGAGTTGGTTGAGAAATACGATTTCGACCGCGCGCGGTTTCAAGTGCTGGACTTCCCGACGCGCGTCACCGTCCGCCCGCGACGGTCCGAGAACGATGCTCGCCTGCACGTGCTGTGGGCCAGCCGACTCGATCGGCAAAAGCGTCCCGACGTGTTGTTAAAGGTCATCGAGGCTTGTCGCACGTTGCCTGTTCATTTCCACGTGTACGGTGCGCCGGCCTTAGAGGCGAATCGCTATTCCGCGCAGTTGCGGGCTTGTGTGAACGTCACCTATCACGGCGAGTACGACGGGTTTTCCTCGCTGCCTACCGAACGATTCGATGCGCTCCTCTATACGACCGCCTGGGATGGGCTGCCGAATGTGTTGCTGGAAGCGATGGGAGCTGGTCTAGCTTGCGTGGCTCCTGACGTTGGTGGTATTTCGGAGTTGATCTCGGCGCAGAATGGTTACCTCGTGGGCCGGACGGACGCCGTGGACGAATACGCGCGTGTGCTAGGCGAGCTATGCCAGAATCGTGAGCGCGTCGCAGAACTGCGCCGCTTGGGACCGGAGTACATCGCAGCGTATCGCAACTGGCCGCGATTCGTCGAACAAGTGCGCAGCAATTGCCACTACGCGCCGCCGACCGCCGCGATGGCTTGCGTTGCCGCCTAAGCGGAACGGATTTATGCAGCCGACATCTGACAATTTGGAAAGGCACGAAACGCCAGGCGTAGTCGTTAGTGCGTCGGTAAACGCAATCGAGTGCAGCCACAGAACAGTTGCGCTGCCGCTTGGCAATCACTGCACGTCAGAACATTCGTGGCCGGTGTTAGACGTTTCGCTCGTAACGTACAACTCGAGCGGCTGGTTGCCCAAGTTTTTTGAGAGCCTGCTGGCCCAGGGCTATCCGACGAACAGCATCCGCATCCTGGCGGTCGACAATGGTTCGCTCGATGGCACGTACGAGCAATTGCAATCGTTCGCCGAAGCCCATGGGGCTAGGTTCGCCGACGTGATTGTCGTGCAGCAATCGAATCGTGGCTTCGGCGCCGGGCATAACGTGAATCTGCGGTCGGCCGCGGCCCCTTATTTCCTGGTGACGAATGTGGACCTCGAGTTCGAGCACGATACGCTCACCCAACTCGTGGCCTCTGCCGTGACGAGTCCCGTCGATGTGGCGAGCTGGGAATGCCGGCAAAAGCCTTTCGAGCATCCAAAGTATTACAACCCTGTCACGCTCGAGACGGCTTGGTCATCGAGCGCGTGCGTCTTGTTGCGAACCGCGGCTCTCAAGCATGTCGGTGGCTACGACGAGAAGCTGTTCATGTACGGTGAAGATGTCGACCTGTCATACCGACTACGAGACCACGGGCACCGATTGCTCTATTGTCCTCGGGCCGTCTGCTGGCATTACGGCGCCACGCCCCATGAGCCGCGCGCGACCGAATTCCTGGGCATTTCACTGGCGAATCTACTTTTGCGATTGCGATTCGGGGGATGGCGCGAGCAAATAAGTATTCCGCTCGTTTACCTCACGCGGTGGTGGATCGTGCTGTACCGGCCTAGCTACGCTTGGGGGCTGTTCAAGCTTTTACCGCAGTTCGTGTGGCAGGCGCCGGCTTTCTGGCGCAGTCGCCAAACGTCGAAAACCAAATTCGCTTTCCGTGGCGTCGGTTATGAAATCAGCCGCGACCGCAGCGTGCCGGCCGCAGAAAAAACCTCGCGCACGACTTGGCCGCTCGTTTCAATCGTGATTCGCACCTACGCCGGCCGACTCGGCTTCTTGCGCGAAGCCGTGCAAAGTGTGAGCAATCAAACATATCCGCACATCGAGGTGATCGTCGTCGAGGACGGCGAAACTCGCTTTGCCGAGGAATTGCTACGCCAGTGTGCGTCGAAAACTTCGTTTGCAATCCACTACTTCACGATTCCCAAAGGGGGACGGTGCCGGGCGGGAAACGAGGGGCTGTCGCAAGCACGGGGCGAATACCTGGGTTTTCTGGATGATGACGATTACTTCTTTGCCGACCATGTCGAGACGCTCGTCGCGCAACTAGCAGCCACACTGAATTGCAGCGCCGCGTATTCGGCCGCCTGGGAAATCGCCACGGCGGTCCGATCGGTGGAACCGCTCGCGTACGAAGAAGTAACACGCCGCACGATTTACCGACAACCGTTCTACCGTGGGCTGCTATGGGAACGGAACTACATCCCGATTCAGTCGATCTTGTTCGATCGCCGATTGTACGAGCGTCACGGTGGCCTCGACGAATCACTCGAAATACTCGAAGACTGGAACCTGTGGACGCGATACTCGATCGACGCTGAGTTTGCGTTCGTCAATAAGACAACGTCCGGCTATCGTGTGCCGGCGAGCTCATCGGACCAGTTTGCGCGTACGAGAAAGTTCGCGACGTACTACCAGATCGCCAAGGAAAAGCAGGCGGCGATGCTCGCGCGAATGGACGAGCGAACCGCGGCGACTATCCGGAGCGAACAACGGGCGCACGCCGCACCGGTCAACTTTGTGCAGCGGGCCGTGAAATATCTGCGCGACCGCGGCCTGCGGGCGACGTTCGTGCGGGCAGCGCGCGAGATGGGATTGCGGCTGGGCTTTTGCTGAAGGTACATCTGCCAAAGCGAACGACATCGAAAAACGTGTTCTGAATTCTACCCGCGAGTAAGTGTGTCACACCGTTAGGGAATCGCGACCATGTTTAACCCGCTCGACTATCCTGTATCGCTCGCTTCTCCGCATCGGCTGGTTCACTCGGCCTGGATCGAGCATGTGCCCTTCGGTTTGGCCGTTGTCGAGATGACGAAGCCGAAGCTGCTCGTCGAGCTGGGCGTGCATTTGGGCGTTTCGTACTGTTCATTCTGCCAAGCCGTCGATCAATTAGGGCTCGACACGCGCGTCTACGGTGTTGATACGTGGGAGGGGGACGAGCATGCCGGCTTCATGGACCTCGCCGTGCTGAACGATTTGAAGCAGCATCACGATCCGCTTTACGCCCACTTTTCTTACCTGGTGCAAAGCAAATTCCGCGACGCCGTGAATCGTTTCGGTGACGGCACGATTGATTTGTTGCACATCGACGGCTTTCATTCGTACGAGGCTGTTAAGGAAGATTTCGACACCTGGCGACCCAAGATGAGCAACCGGGGCGTCGTGCTGATGCATGACATTCGCGCCCGACTGCCGGGCTTTGGCGTCTGGCAACTGTGGGACGAGATCGAGGCCAGCTATCCAACGTTCGCTTTCGATCATCAATACGGGCTGGGGGTCGTGGCCGTAGGGAACGAGATTCCCGATGAGCTGGCAGCATTTGTGAATGCTTCAGCGATCGAGCGCGGCCGAATCCGCCGCTACTTCTCGCAGGTGGGCGAGCGACTAACCAGCCGCCTGGAAAACCTTTGCCTAAAGCACAAGGTCACCGAACTCGAATCACGCGAGCTTTTCGCGCCCACGGTAGCTACGCCAGACGCTGCGTGATCGCATTGTCACGACTAACATCGCTATCTTCGATCCGTTTATGCGGATTTAGCCTCAGTGCATACCGAGGCGCATCTGCATGAGAACGCCTTTCGGAAGTCGGCGGCGCGGCCGCACTTTTGTATACTGACGGCGGTTTCTTTGATTGCCGCTAGCCAGGTGCCTTTTTTCGATGCACGATTCGATCCTGACGCTTAACGGCGGTTCGTCGAGTTTGAAGTTTGCCGTGTTCGCACCAGGCGTTCCGCCCACGCGAATATTTTCAGGACGCATCGAGCGCATCGGACAAGCTGGCAGCACGCTCGTCACGCGCGAGGCGGATGGGACGGCTGCCGATCCACAACCGGTTCAGGCCGGCGGCCTAGCCGCGGCCGCAAACTCGCTGTTTGACCTTCTCGACAAGCGAAGCGGGCTGGCAAATGTGCGTGGTGTCGGGCATCGCATCGTTCACGGCGGGGCGAACTTCACCGAATCGCAGCCGATCACCGCGACAATGCTCGACGAACTGCGCCGCCTGGCTCCGCTGGATCCCGAGCACTTGCCGGGCGAGATTGCACTGGTCGAGGCCTGCCAGCGACGATTGCCGAAGGTCCCGCAAATCGCCTGCTTCGATACGGCCTTTCACCGTGATCTGCCGCGCCAGGCGCGGCTACTGCCGATACCGCTCCACTACGAACAAGAGGGAATCCGCCGTTTCGGTTTCCACGGCCTGTCGTACACCTACCTGATGCAGGAATTGGCACGCCTGGCCGGGCCAAAGGTCGCTGCAGGGCGAATTGTACTAGCGCACTTGGGGAGCGGCGCGAGCATGGCCGCCGTGCAAAACGGCCGCTGCATCGATACGACGATGGCCTTTACGCCCACGGCGGGCCTGGTGATGGGAACGCGCACTGGCGATCTGGACCCGGGTGTAATGGTCCACTTGATGCGGCAAGGAATGAAAGCTGACGCGCTGGACGAACTTGTAAATCGGCGTTCGGGCCTGTTAGGCCTGTCCGAGACGAGCGCCGATGTGCGCGATCTGGTCGCAAAACGTGTGTCAGATCCGCGCGCTCGCGATGCCCTAACAATTTTTTGCTATCAAGCGCGAAAATGGATTGGCGCGCTCACGGCCGCCCTCGGCGGTATCGACGTGCTGGTATTTGCGGGCGGGATCGGCGAAAATTCGGTCGAGGTGCGTGCCGAGATTTGCCAATCGCTCGACCATCTTGGCATTCGACTCGATGCGCAGCGCAATGCCCACGCCCTGGGAATGATTTCTGCACAGAACGCATCGTGCCAGGTGTGGGTGATCCACACGGACGAAGAATCGATGATCTCGCGAGAGGTACAGCGGCTGGTCGCCGCAGATGACGGCGGCTGAAATGCGGCGGATCTCGCATCACTTTTCGGTAAAGGAACTACCAACTATGTCCTCCCCCTCGATCGAACAGACACCGCCGAGCCTTGCTAGCGCGAAGAAGCCCGTCGCACCTGCGAGCGGCACTTCCGCCGCTCGTTCGCTGACGCCCGATTTGCTGCGGCGCATCGACATGTATTGGCGGGCGGCGAATTATCTGTCGGTCGGGCAGATTTATCTCTATCAGAATCCGCTGCTCAAAGAGCCGCTCAAGCCCGAGCACGTGAAGCCGCGATTGCTCGGGCACTGGGGAACGACGCCGGGACAGAACTTTGTCTACGTCCATCTGAACCGGATTATCAAGGATCGCGATCTGGACATGCTTTACATTTCCGGCCCTGGGCATGGTGGGCCGGCGCTGGTGGCCAATACCTATCTCGAAGGGACCTATAGCGAGCTGTATTCACACATCACCCGTGACGAAGAGGGAATGCAAAAGTTATTCAAGCAGTTCTCCTTCCCCGGCGGAATTCCCAGCCACGTTGCGCCCGAGACACCGGGGTCGATCCACGAAGGGGGCGAGTTGGGCTACAGCCTGAGCCATGCCTTTGGAGCGGTGTTCGATAATCCGAACCTGGTCGTGGCCTGCGTCATCGGCGACGGCGAGGCCGAAACCGGCCCGCTGGCCACGGGCTGGCACGGCAACAAATTCTTGAACCCAATCAGCGACGGCGTTGTGCTGCCGATTCTGCACCTGAACGGCTACAAGATTTCGAATCCGACCGTGCTCGCGCGCATCGGCCGCGAAGAGCTCGAACAGCTCATGCGGGGCTACGGTTACGAGCCTTACTTCGTGGCCGGCGCCGACCCGACCAAGATGCACGAGCTAATGGCCGTGACGCTCGACAAGATCTTCGATGACATCGCCGCGATTCAGCATGCGGCGCGAACCAACTCAGATGCGACGCGCCCCCGCTGGCCGATGATAGTGCTCGAAACGCCCAAGGGATGGACTGGGCCGAAAGTGGTTGACGGTCTGCCTGTCGAGGGAACCTTCCGCGCGCACCAGGTCCCGCTTTCCAATCCGCGGAACAACCCACAGCACCTGCGACAACTCGAAGAGTGGATGCGCAGCTATCGGCCCAAGGAATTGTTCGATGACGCGGGGCGGTTGGTCGCCGAAGCGGCGGACCTTGCGCCGCAGGGCGAGCGCCGCATGGGTTCCAATCCGCACGCCAACGGCGGACTGCTGTTGAAAGATCTGACCCTCCCTGACTTCGAAACCTACGGCGTCAAGGTAACGGCGCCCGGCGCCGTTGACGCCGAAGATACGCACGTGCTGGGCGGTTTTCTGCGTGATGTAATCAAACAGAATGCCAGCATGCGGAACTTCCGCATTTTCGGGCCCGACGAAACGATGTCGAACCGGCTGGGGGACGTGTTTCAAGTCACCCAGCGGCAATGGGACGCCGAGACGATCCCCGGTGACGACCATTTGGCCCGCGATGGCCGCGTGGTGGAAATCCTCAGCGAGCATCAATGCGAAGGATGGCTCGAAGGTTATCTACTTACGGGCCGGCACGGCATCTTCAACTCGTACGAGGCGTTCATCCACATCATCGACTCGATGTTCAACCAACACGCGAAGTGGCTGAACGTCACAAATCACATTCCCTGGCGGCGGCCGATCGCGTCGCTGAATATCCTGCTGGCCTCGCACGTCTGGCGGCAAGACCATAACGGCTTCACGCACCAGGATCCCGGCTTCATCGACGTGGCGATGAACAAGAAGGCCGAAGTGGTGCGCGTCTATTTGCCGCCGGACGCGAATTGCCTGCTCTCGGTGGCGGATCACTGCTTGAAAAGCCGGCAATACGTGAACATCGTCGTGGCCGGCAAGCATCCCGCGCCGCAATGGCTGACGATGGATCAGGCGGTGAAGCATTGTACGGGCGGCGTCAGCATCTGGGATTTTGCCAGTAACGACGCTGGCGGCGATCCGGACCTGGTCATGGCCGCGGCCGGCGACGTGCCGACCTTGGAGACTCTCGCGGCAATCAAGCTGCTGCGCGAGCACGTGCCGGAATTGAAGATTCGCATGGTCAACGTCGTCGACCTGATGAAGCTGCAACCGTCGAGCGAGCATCCGCATGGGCTGTGCGACAAGGACTTCGATTCCTTTTTCACGCGCGACAAGCCGGTGATCTTTGCCTATCACGGTTATCCGTGGTTGATTCACCGGCTAACATACCGCCGCACGAACCACGACAACATGCACGTTCGTGGCTACAAGGAAGAAGGCACCATTACCACGCCATTTGACATGACGGTGCTGAATGAGCTGGACCGCTTTCACCTGGTGATGGATGCGATCGATCGCCTGCCGCGACTGGGCGACAAGGGCGCCTACGTCAAGCAATTCTGCCGCGACAAACTGATCGACCACAAGCACTACATCCGCACGTACGGCGAAGACATGCCAGAAATCCGCAACTGGCGGTGGGCGTAGTCCTTATTGCGTGCTGAGGTGCTGGTCCGACGTAAACTATTCCCAACGCAGCCGCTTGAAGACTGGCGGGTGGTTGGCCGGATTCTGGCCTTGTAGGATGAAGTACTCGACATGCTCCCAATCCGGCAGCGCGATTTCTTGCGGGTTTTTGAATTGCTCGCGCGTCATGCGAATTGTGCGCCAGCGTGAATCGGCCGGCTGAGGTTCCGGGCCTTTGGCTTCGTCAGCGAGGCCGGGCAAAATCTCGGCGCTATATTCCTGTGAATATTCGCCGGGCAACCGATGCTTTAACCGGACGGTCAGCTTTTCGGGCAGCGCCTCGGTCAGGCAATCGATCGAGATCGCCGTCACTCGCTGAACGCGAAACTGCGGGTCGCCGATTTTACGCGTGCCGAAGTAGAACGACATCGGCCGGTTGTGCGGAAACATTGTGCGGTCGAGTGTGAAGCCGCGTTCGTCGCCCGTGCCGCGCCACGGCTCGAAGAACGCCGTATCCCCTTGGTTGGGATCGGTGTAAGCCGGCACCCAATTCCAATCGGTCGACGTTTCCATATCGTCGATCATCGTTGATCGCGTCAGCGTCGGTCGCATGCCGACAAGATCGGCGACCGGACGCGCGATCGATCGCGCGCTTTGCCGGATGCCTGATTCGTACGTGACGTTGGCAAACGCGTACAGGACATCATCCGCCGCGACAAAAGGGGCGGCCGCAACAAAGGCCTCGCCGTCGCGACGCACCGGCGCGGCCGTTCGCCAGAACCGCGACATGGGCCAGTTGTTCGACAACGAGTAAAAGATGTCGGCTTGAACGATTCGCGCTGTGCCTGGCTGTGTGACGCGAAGTTGTGGAACTCCGTCGACGGCGTCGGCGAATTCAATCGCCGGTGAACTGGGCCAAACGGGCAGTTTGCCACGCAAATGAACGTCCATCCACAATGGCAGCGAGCGCGCTTCGGCCGGCTCGATGTGGTGATCGTAGTTCGGCGTGAAAACCTGTCGGCGGATGGGCGAGGCCAGCAGATCGAGCGAGCGATAGCCCAGGTCCATCTTGCCATGAAAATCATCCGTCGCGCTCATGAACAGTAGCGGACATTTGATGCGCGGCGCGTGTGTTTCGGGCGCGATCAGCAGTCGCCACAGGCGGTTATCTTCCGTGACCTGCGGCTCGGGCTCGGGCGGGTAATTCGTGTACGATTCCCAGCCATTGCCATAGATCGGTACCGCGACCTTTACCCGCGAGTCGACGCCGGCCACGATCCAGGTCAGCGTGCCCCCCATGGAAATGCCGAAGATGCCGAGCCGCTCGCGATCAACTTCTGGCTGTGCTTCGAGCAGCGACAACCCACGCCGCGCGACGAGTGCCCAGTGATACCAGGGATTGTGTCGGGGCGTCGGCGACATCGATCGTCCGCCCGAGACCTGCATCATGTTGGCCTGCACCTTGCCCCAGCGCGTGAAATGCTCGCGGCGGTACTGCGGACCAAGGTTGGGCAGGTTCGTGTCACCGCAAAAGTCGAAGCTTAGGCAGGTGTAGCCGCGGCGAGCCCAGAACCGGGCCCAATCGAGATTCGCCGTCTGACCACCGCCGTGAATATGCAAGATGCCCGGCACTTGACCATCGACCTTTTGCGGATGGCCGAGATAGCCGAAGACTCGCACTTTTTCGCCGTCGAATACTTCGCCCGTGAAATAGATGGTCTCGAGGCGAATGCCCTCTTCGTCCCAGGACTTGATCGTTTCGACTTCAAAGGGCAACTCGCCCGGGTCGAAGCCGGCCCACAGTTCGTCGATCGAGTTGAATTTGGTCGTCGCCGAATCGTCAGCACCGCACGTCGATCCGACCGCAATGACCGCGACCAAGAGCGCGTGGCGAATCATTCGAACACCACCATGGCGTGCATGCCGAGGTCGTTGACAATCACTTCCAGACCGTCGTCGGTCTTGGCGATTGGTAAATCGATCGAACCCGGCTCGAGCGTGGCCCGCGTCATACCGGGCTGGCGGCAGCGGACGCGGATGCCTGAGAGTGGAATCACCTCCTCGCGCACCGGCCAGGTACCGCGCAGTTCGGACTGATTCGGAAAGCCCCATTGCTTGTTCAGTTCTTCGGGGAGCGGCGCGAGCTTTTGATAGATCGAGTGCATGCCCCAACTACTTCCCTGGTTGAGCAGATGGACGATTGTGCGTTTCTTGTCCGCCTGCTGACGATAGGTCGCAGTGAGGATCAGCGGACCATCGACCTCGATTGGCGGGCGGTCATCGCGTGCCACCCAGCGTGCCGCCGCGGCCAGCATTTGCCGCATGTATGCGTCCGGATAGAAGAACATTCCCTTGTCGATCGAGGCGGGGAAATAAACGACCCGGCCGCGGCCAAACTCCGAGGTGATGATCGCCGGATGAGGCTCCTTGGCACGCTCCGCCGGAAGGTTCACGCGATACGTGGCCAGAACCTGACCGCCGTCCGTCGGTTTCACGTCGGCGGCGCTCGCGATCAGGGCCAGCGTCCCTTGCTCGGGCGGATGGCCGGGATTCAGCCAGGCTGTGTTCTGCTTCGATTTGATGAGCGGATCGTTCACGATCGGATGATCCGCTGCGAGCGACAGATACAAGTTCTCGGTCCGCTGGCTAACGGTATCTGTCGATTGATATTGCGCGCGAAATAGATCGGCCAGAGCGAAATCGGATCGCTTTTGATAGTTCTCGTCGTACAGCGAGGTTTCGAACGTGGCGATCAATCCGCCGCCGGCGGCGACGAAGCGGCGCACGACTTCGGCGGCACGCGGCGACATGCAGGCGACGTTCGGCAGCACCAGTACGCGAATGCCCTGCAGGTCCGCATCCTCCAGATCGTGCTCGGTCAGCACGCGGGTGGGAATGTGCTTTTCCATGAACGAGCGGAACGCGCCCAACGTGTGTGAAAAGTAAACGGGCAGTGCTCCTTGCGCGTACAGCGTGCGCGTTTGCTCCGAGGCGACGATGCCCAGCCACGGTATTGCGCGCGAGTGCGTAAACCACTCGTCGCGGGCTTTCATATTCTCCAGATGCAGCTTGTAGTATTCTTCGCGCCCCGTGGATTCGACGAATTCGGGATACACGCCCCAGGGCGTTCCTTCCAGGCCGCGTAGTTGAATCTCGACGCGCGAGGAAATGCCCGAGATGCCATGGGCCGAGGGTTGAATCCAGCATGCGGCGCCGCGCTCGTGAGTGATTCCTTGCATGAACGCGTAGACGAATTGCTGATACAGCGGATCGCCCGGCACATCCCAGTACAACTCGACCGAGGAAATATCGACGGCGCTTGTGTAATCGATCGGGTACTCTCCCATGTACATGTCGGGAAAGTACCACGTGCGATTCGCCGAATGGTTCACATAGATGATCGAGTCGAGGTTCGCTGCACGAATCGCCTCGCGCATGCGGTCGGCGAAATCAACAAAGTAGGCGTTGTGCCAGTCGAGATACTGCTTGGCGACCGGATCATGGACCGGATCGAAACGGGTAGGAATCTCTTTTCCGCTCGAGAAATCGCGAAATGCTTTCTTCGTGGCCTCGTCGTAAGTATGCAGGTGAACCGGGGCGTAGCCGTCGAACCAATATCCATCGACGTGGAACTCGCGCGTGACATATTCGAGTTGCTTGAGCAGCCAGTCGGCATAGCCGCTGCGAATATTGACAAAGTTCGGAACTGCGTCAGGCTGTCCATCAGCTTTGAAGCGCAGCCAATCGGGATGTGCCTTGGCGAAGATGTCATTGCCTGACGGAACCTGCACCGGTCCCATGTAGAACACCGCTTTCGCGCCGGCGGCGTGACAACGCTCGACGTGCGTGCGCATGTATTGCTCGGCCTCTTTGACCCGTTCAGCCGGATAGAGATCGGCCGTGGGGCCGACGATGTCCCAGCGTCCTAGCACGTTTAGCGTGACGACGTTGTAGCCGGCTTTTACGAACTCGTCGGCCATTCGCAAATCGCCTGGCAAATGGCCGACGCGCTTGTGCGTTTCGACCCATTCGGGAATCGGCCGCAGAGGTTTTGCCGTGGCTACCGATCGCGGTGGCAAGCCGGCCGTGTCGGGATTCGCGATTGGCTCACCGGCTGACACTATAAGGCCAGGGCCTATGGCGAACGCAAACAATAGGATCAACGAGGAACGCTGACCGCAGAGTGCGGCGGGAGGAAGTTGGCGCATGAGAAGAATCCGTCAGGGCGATTGATAGGCAAGACAATCGCCTCCGATCATGCGCGCTGAATTGGCCCTGAGCAAGCGTTTGTCGCACGCGGGGGTGCGGGAAATCGCGACATGGGAAAAGAGTATCGGCAGATTACACAGATGAGCGGCACGGCGTGAGAACCAACTGCGTGGCTCTCACGCCAGCCTTCTTTAAATCTGCATGCATCTGCGCAATCTGCGGATTAACGTCCTCGGAACCGTCGCGGTAGAGAATCTGGGGTCGCCTCAAGCCACGCCGTTTTTCTTGAACCATTCGAGCAGACGCTTCCAACCGTCGTCCGCCTTGTCTTGACGATAGGTTGGGCGATAGTCGGCATAGAATCCGTGCGGCGTGTCCGGGTAGAGGACGATCTCGCTGGGCTTGCCGGCGTCCTTGAGCGCCTTCTGCATCTTCTCGACGCTTTCGACCGGGATGCCCTGGTCCGCGCCGCCGTACAAACCCAGTACCGGCGCCTTGAGCGCGTCGACCAGGTCGATCGGGTTCTTGGGATGCAACTCGTCGGTGTTGGTGATCAGTCGGCCGTACCAGGCGACGCCTGCTTTCACATCGGGATTGTGGGCCGAATAGAGCCACGTGATGCGGCCGCCCCAGCAGAAGCCGGTGATGCCGAGCTTCGCGGTATTTCCCTTGCCTGACTTCTTGGCCCAGGCGACCGACGCATCAATGTCGGACATGACCTGCGCGTCGGGAACTTTCGAGACGACCTTGGCGATGATCTCTGCGATGTTTTCCATGTTCGAGACATCGCCTTGCCGGGCGTATAATTCCGGCGCGATGGCCAGATAGCCCAGCTTGGCGAAGCGGCGGCAGATATCCTTAATGTGCTCATGTACGCCGAAAATTTCTTGCACGACGATCACGACGGGAAAAGGACCGCCCGAGGCCGGCATCGCTCGATAGGCGGGCATCTCACCGTCCGTGACGGGAATCTTCACTTCGCCCGCGACCAGTCCCTTGTCATCGGTCGTGATCGTCTCGGCGGATACGGGACGCACGGCCAAGGCAAACCCCGCGGCAAGCGAGGTCACGACAAACGTGCGGCGGTTGAAATCGGCTTTGCCCAACAGGCTCAACATTTCTTCGCGAATGGCTGGCGTGGACATAATCTTGCGATGCTCCTCAAAAGGCGTGTTCATTGCCAATGGTTGATTAGCTAGAAACGGCCTATCAACGATGCGTTATCGCGATCGGCCGTATGATGCCGCTCAACATACCCGGTTGAATCGTGGTTCGCTACGATTGGGACAGGTTGCTGGCACTCGCCCAAAGTGTGGGGAATTTTATTTTCTGAGGTGACAAATTGCATGGCGCTCTCGATTTCTTAATGTACGCGCTGATCGCCAGATGATTGGCGCCGCCAGGCCAACGTGTCAGGAAGCACTCTTGTCCACGGATTGGAACGAACTAGTTCGCCGAGAGGGGCCGGGCGTGTATAGCGCGGCATGGCGGATTCTCGGCCACGAGGCGGATACCGAGGACGTCGTGCAAAACGTCTTTCTCGAGGCGCACCGCTTGTGGTGTACGCGGCCGACTGCTGAATGGATTGGTATTTTGCGCTCCATGGCCACGCGCCGGGCGCTCGATCAATTGCGGCGGCGCCGGAGCTTTGCCGCGACGGACGAATTGCTGACCGTGCCGGCAACCGACGATCCCGTGGCCAATGCCATCGAGCGCGAATTGGCGGCACGCCTCGCGCAAGTTCTGGCAGACCTGCCGACACGCGAGGCCGAGGTGTTCTGCCTGCGGTTCTTCGAAGATTTCTCCTACGAACAAATTGCGGCCCAGCTAGGCATCAGCGGCAGCGCCGTTTCGACGGCACTGAATAAAGCGCGGACGAAGCTGGCGGTTGCGTTGGAACGAACGTGCAAGGGGGACTGATATGGGAGACAAGCCATTAGCCGTCGACGAGGGCAACTTGTCCGATGCGTTGCGAATGGCCGTTAAGACATTGCGCGAAAGGCCAATCCAGCAGGACTCGCTAACGCGGAGTTTAGCATCGGCCCAGGAGCTAGCGTTGCGTGAAACACTGGCAGAGCCGGCCGAACACGAAACGATACGGAAATCCAAGAATGCGTTCGTTCTCAATCGACGCCGGTCGCGGAGTTTGATTCGCGTCGCCGTGCTTTCGGCCGCGACAATTCTCGTCGCGGCGATTGTGCCGACAGCGTGGCGCGCGACCGAGCCGCAGACGAGTTGGGCCCAGGTCGTCGAGGCCGTCAAATCGCGACCATGGGTTCGTTGCGTTGAGGACAGACAAGATCCGGGGAGGTTCGAGGCCTGGTCCAATCAGGATCGGCAGAAATTATGCTTTCGTCGCGAACGCTGGCTGCATTTCGCCAATTTGCAGACACGCCTCTACGAGATTTATGACGTGGACCAGAATCTGATCAGGCGCGCGCCGGTAGATTCCGAAGGTTTATTGCTGGAGGTAGTCGGCGGGTTGCAGATGTTTTTTCAGCTAACAGATGGGATACCCAAGGAAGGCAGCTTCGTCAATTCACAAGAGCTGGCACTATCGCGTCGCGAGGTGAAAGCCGTCGTTGATGGTCATGAATGGATTGACTTCATATTTACGACGTCTCGATTTAGCTTTACGGTGCGAGTCGACGCTAAAACGCATTTGCCTGCGAGCTTAATTCAACCTGAATCGGCGCCTTGGTTATTCGAATATCCTACAAAGGGGCCGAACGACGTTTATGAATTTGGTGCGCCTGCAGATGCGGGGGTGCTCGATTGCCGGCCACCAATGGAAGTTGCAAAGATTCGGCTGCAATTACGTGCGGCTGCAAACCGGCTCGGCGATTACGTCGGGTACATTGTGCACCTTACCGCGGGCGAGGCCACGGAAGTCGCGCGCGTGTGGCGCGCGGGGCGTCGGTTTCGATGCGAACGTGCCCTGGCTACGCCGCCCGCTTCGCATATTGCAGATTTGGCTCTTCCCATGTCCATCGCAAATGAAGCGACTTGGATCGCCAATCTTGATCGAAACTTGACCTTTGTGCCGACAGAAGTATTCGACGGTGAGACCGTCTGGCAGCGAGCCGACAGTGATAAGGCTCCGCAGCAGGTATGGAACGTCGTGCGGCATACGGGCTCCGATCGTGACGGGGATTGCGATCTATTCCGCCCGTTCATCTGGGAGATGCCGCATAATTATTTGTTTCCCGAAGTTAGTTATTTGTGCGAAGTCGATCGCGCCGAGTTCACGAAGCGACCGGACGACGGCCCTGCTGGATCAGTTCGCATCCGATCGCATATGACGGATGTCTTTACCGGATCAGGAAGCTACGAGCCGTGTTATTCAGAAATGTGGCTCGATCCCGCGCGTGGGCATGCTTGCCTGAGATACTTTCGCACCGAGAACGATCGCCGTCCACCGAAGAGAGAATCAAAGGTCTGTTGCGAAATGGACGGGTTCCGGCAGCACAGCTCGGGCGTCTGGTATCCGACGATCGTGCGCCGATGTGATGACGACGGGAAAGTACTTGCTGGCGAACAAGCTGAGGAGCTGCGGATGTATTGGGACTTCGATCGACCGGTACCAGCCGAGGCGTTTACGCGATCGATCGAGCCGGTGCGCGACCGCTGAGGTGTGAATCACGCGCGCGGAACGACTTGCCGCTACATCAATTCGCGCAGTGGTTGCGCATCGCCGGCGACCAAGTATTGCGGCCGGCCTGACAGGTCGGGCACGGTGACCTGTGTGGCGTCGATGCCCAGCGTGTGATAGAGCGTGGCGAATAGTTCGGCGAATTTCACCGGACGCTCGATCGGCTCGCCGCCCAAACGGTCCGTGGCGCCGATCACCTGACCCATGCGCAGTCCGCCGCCGGCCAGTAATCCAAAGGCGACGCGCGGCCAATGATCGCGTCCTACGTTCGCATTGATCGTGGGGGTACGGCCGAAGTCGCCCCACACGGCCACGGTGACATCGTTTTCCAATCCGCGGTCACGCAGGTCATCCAATAGCGCCGAGAAGGCACGATCGAAGACGACTAAATCTTCGCGGCAGCGGTCGAAGCACGATCCATAAGGATGGCCGTGCCAGTCCCATTTGCTGTAATTCACGGTCACGACCCGCGCCCCGGCCTCGACCAGGCGGCGCGCGGCGAGAAAACTTTGCGGCACGCGCGGCGCGCCGTTGTCATCGATGAATATTTTCGGATCGCCGGTGCCGTAGCGCTCGACCGTCTGTGGTTCTTCGCGTGACAGGTCGAGCGCCTCGGCCAGTCTGGACGATGTCAGCACGCCCATCGCTTGCGAGGTAAAAGCATCGAGTCCCGACATCATGCCACGCGCATCCGTCTCGCGACGAAACCGGTCGACGCTCGACAGCAACCGGTGCCGATCGTGCAGCCTGTCTTGGGTTATGCCACGCAAGACGAGGTCGTCGCGGCCATCTCCAAGAGGACGAAACGGCGTGTGCGCCACGCCCAAAAAGCCCGGCCCTGGTTCGTTGTAAGGCGGATGCGTACACGGATAGCAAAGGCTGACGTACGGGGGCACGTCGGTCGTCACGGCACCTTGCAGCCGAGCCACGGTTGCGCCGACAGTTGGCCAGGCACCACTCGCAGCACCGGCGCGCAGGTCGCGCCCCGTAAAGCATTGAAACGCATCGTGATCCGCCTGGGAGTCCGCAATCGAACGTACGATCGCCATGCGGTCCATGCGCTGAGCAAGTTGCGGCATGTGCTCACAGATGTCAATGCCTGGCACGTTGGACTTGATCGGCCGGAAAGGTCCGGCCACTTCGCGCGGGGCGTCGGGCTTCAAATCGAACATGTCCAGATGCGGCGGCCCCCCGACGAGGTAAATCAAGATCAGCGACTTATGCCGTTTGCTCGCACCGGCCTGGGCTTCGGCGGCGAAGAGTTGCGGCAACGTCAGCCCAGCCGCCCCCAGGGAGCCGATCTGCAAGAAGTTTCGCCGCGAGAGGCGATTGGGATGCTGCTTGTCGCCGTGCGGTCCTGGCAGGTTCAGCATGACGCACGCTTCCGCTTCTGGGCAGAAATTGGCGGGGGGGTGGCGGGCGGAGTGACTCGGCGGACAACTCGTGCCCGAGGAGTTAATTGCGACCGTCAGAATAACAGTCACCGGCTTGCGCAGGCAAGATTTTTTGCCGGCGAATATCGGCATAAAGTCTTTCCAACAAGGTGGCTTCGAGCTTGACGTGAGGCGCCGGATGCAATTAGGATTACGGGGTTGAACGGCGAATAATATTGCCCAACCTTTACATCCGGTTTCGTGCTGCACGCTCTTGGCGTGCGATTCACCGGGATATTCTCATGCGACGCCAGCAATTCCGAAGCGCGACGAGCCTGTTCGCCGCAGCGGCCTATTTGCTGGCTATTGCGCTCAGCAGTCTGTCGCACGTCCATGTGCATCCGCTGGCCGACGGCTCGCACGAGACCGCGGTCGCCGACCATTGCGGCGCACACAATCACGACGGCGATCATCATTGTGATCACGACCAGGGCATCGCTATCGACAGTGTTGCTGTCGACAGTGATGCTGTCGACTGGGCCGCCGACGGCCACGACTCCCACGATGCAGGCCATTCACCGCTTGCTCACGACGACGATTGCAATATCTGCCAATTCCTCGGCCGACCGATTCTGGCAGTAACGCCGTTCGCGCTGTCCGAGACATCGGAACCGGTCTCACCGCTTCCCACGGCTGCCGCGCCCGAGGCGCAACCGATTGTCGTAGTTGCCACTCAGGCCCGCGCCCCTCCTCGCGCCGCTCACTCGATCTGAGCTGCGTCTTTTCCAGCCGTCCGTAATTTGCTGCGCTGCAACTGTTGCGCGCTTACGCGAATTGATCGGCGGTTTTTCGAATGCGCGGATGTTCGTGACTCTGGCCAGGCCCGAGCGCGATACCGCGCGACCAGCGACTGCGAACCTGCAAGAAAGTTGGACGCGAACGCTGGTCCTGAATTCATTTAAGGGATAAATCCGTGATTCATAGAATCAACAAGAAGCTGACGCCGAGCGGATTTACGCTCGTCGAATTGCTGGTCGTGATCGCGATCATTGGCTTGCTGGTCGGGCTTTTACTGCCCGCCGTACAAGCCGCTCGCGAAACTGCCCGGCGCACGCAGTGCACGAACAATCTCAAGCAGATCGGTTTGGCTCTGCAGAACTATCACGACAGTCAGCGGTTCTTTCCGCCAGGCTATATCGATCGCAACACGCCGCCGGTCAACACCCCGGACTTGGATCTGGGGCCTGGCTGGGGATGGGCCGCGTTCTTGCTTCCCTACCTTGAACAGGGCAATACGTCGAGCCAGATCGACTTCTCGCAAGGCGTCGGGCTGGGGCCGAACGTCGCCGTTTCGCAAATGTCGCTGCCGTTTTACCAATGTCCGACGGATCCGCTGCAGGATCCGTTCGCGATCTATGACAACACGATGACTGCGCCGATCGCCACGGTGGCGCACGGAAATTACGTCGGCTGCAACGGCTGGGAAGAATGCTTTTGGAATTCCGGAGGCGCTGGAACCGGATCGGGCAGTGGCGCGGATGGGCTGATCGGCGGCGCAGGCCCGCAGGGAAACGGCCTGTTCTTTCGCAATAGCCGGTACACGATTGCCAACGTTACGGACGGCCTGAGCGGCACGATCATCGTCGGTGAACGTTCGAGCGATCATTCTCCCAGCACCTGGACCGGCGCGGTCACGGGCGGATTGTGTCCGGCCTGGATGGCGGGCCAAACGCCGAATTCGGCGCCGCCGGGCCCCGCCTATGACAACACCGACTACAACGAGGCTCTGGTCCTGGCCCACGGCAATGCCACGCATGTGCCGAGCGCCGATTTTCCGATTTTCGATCCTGACGTGTTCTATAGCATGCATGCCGGCAAGGGAGCGAATTTCCTCTTCGGCGATGGCTCGGTGCGGTTCCTGACCTCGGGCATTGATCCGATGACCTATCAGTACCTGTGTACGATCGCCGGCGGTGAGCCGACGACCACTCCATGAGTGCCGCCATGCAAGAAACTCACCAACTGCAGGGACGTACAAAATGGGTTCTGCTGCTAGGACTGATCGCTTGCTCTGCCTGCAGCAAAGCAAAAACGACTGACGAACTACTGGCTGATCTTAACTCGACCCACGAGCGAGATCGCATCATCGCGGTGCGATTGCTGCCGGATCATAAAGCGGATGCGGAAAAAGTTGTGCCGGCGATGATCGCCTGCCTGAAGGACGACGGAGGCGATATCCGTTTAAGCGCCGCTATAGGACTGGGGAACTTTGGCGCCGCCGCCAAAGATGCCATTCCCGCGCTGCGCGAGGCGGAAAAGGATCGTGACGTGCGAGTGATCCGCGCGGCGGGCGTCGCTCTGACGCGCATCGATCCGACGTTAACTCCGAAGCCCCAGCCCGTGAAGCGGCGCAGGAAGTAACTTCAAACGAAAAAGGGCCGCCTGCCCCGAACGGCAGGCGGCCCCCAGTGGATGTGCCCGAGCGAGCAATCGTAGTCGGGCTGCAGTCGCTTGCGCAATTTCGCTAAATGCAGCCCAAGACGTCCAACAAGGACGAAACTATCGCTTACATCGTGCGAGCGATCATCATCGCTTGCTGGATGCCGCGAGGGTGGCGGCACCCGTGATTCGTTTCCGGAACGGTCACGATTTCGGCTCTTCATTGACGCTACCGCGGCGCGTCGTGCGGCGTCGCACCGCTGCGCTGGCCAGGCCGAGAGCCAGCAACGCGAAGCTGCCGGGTTCGGGCACGCCACTGGTGGTGACCGGTGCTCCTGCGCCGCTCGTGTGTAGCCAATTCGACGATACGAGCGCCAGGTCTTGTCCGTTGACGATGCCGTCATGATTGACGTCCCCGGTGACACCCGATCCGGCGTGTAGCCAATTCGACGAAACCAGCGCCAAGTCTTGTCCGTTGACGATGCCGTCGCCGTTAACGTCACCAGTAAGAGACGCGAGCGAGGTAACATCGAGCAGGATTTGGCCCGGGGTCGAGGTTTCGTCGAGCTTGTATGAGAAGCCGGTCGGTAATGTGCCGAGCGACAGGCCGCTATCGATAAGCGAACCGGTGTACGAGAACAATTCGTAGATGCCCGCACCGAAGCCAGTAAGTGCTGAGACACTCAGCGAGCCGGCCAAGGTCAGGTTACCGTTGACCACGGTTAAATCATTCGCCCCCGATGTACCATGCGCACCAAGCTAGTATTGGATCTTGGAAGCCGCGTCGAGCGACGTGTCGCCCAGGGTCAGCGTGGCAGCGGTCAATGCACCAGCACTCGGCGCGAGCGTGCTTCCCAGCAGGCTCACCGGTCCGCTGATCGTGCCCGAGCCGGCCAGGGTTGCCGAGGTCAGCACCACGGCGCCGATGCCGGTCGCGGAACCGGTGGTATTGGAAACGTTCAGCGTACCTCCGGTGACGGTGGTTCCACCCGAATAGGTGCCGGCGCCACTCAGTGCGCCGTTAGAAGTTCTGCGGTAGCACTTCACCGGAATCCTTCGAACCGAGCGCGCGCCACACATTGATGTCGATCGCGTTGGCGACAAACCGCGCGCTGCCGTCGACCAGCCCCAGGCCCACGCCCCCGTTGTGTCGGCTGCAGGCAGTGGTGGCGCCACCGTTGGTATTGGGACTGTTGCCGCGGGGGCAGCTCCAGGTGTTGGGCGCCATGACGTGGTTGTAGCGCGTGGTCATGTAGTTGCCGTTGATCCAATCACGGCCTGCGTAGGATGTCTGGTTGCTCGCGCCCACCTGCGCACTGGTATTCAGGGCCATGCACTTCGTGTAGACCTGTGTCGCCGTTGCGGTATTGCCGTTGTTGGCAATCTGCAGGAAGTCGCTGAACACCTCGACCGTGGTGTCATCGCCGTCACCGAGGACTTTCTCGCTGAACAGCGCAGTGTTCGACGTGCCGTCCGTAACCTGGCCGATGCGCACGCTGGTCTTGGTCAGAAAAATACCGTTGTTCGTCTCTTTGGCGGTCACGTCACCGTCGTTGACGGTCGTGCCCACGTCGTTGCCGGCGTTGGCGCGATAGTTGTTGCGTCCCCAAGCGCCAAGGACCGCATCGAATTGGTCCGCGGATAGCGACGGATCGCTCATCCGATCTTCAGAATCCGTCGGGCAGCGGAAGCCCGGGATATTGATGTATTTGACGTTGTTGGTGCCCGTGCCGGCTGAGAGATTGATCTGGGCGAAAACCGCACTCTGCTCGAGAAATGGCAACAACATCACGTGCTGGCTATAGGTATTAGGCTGTTGCCGACCTATCGGGAAAACCATGTTCGCATCGTGAAACGACAGCGCAGCCAGTCCCAGTTGCTTAAAGTTGTTGATGCACTGCGTGCGCCGGGCGCTTTCGCGCGCCGCTTGCACGGCCGGCAGCAAGATGGCGATCAAAATACCGATGATCGCAATGACCACCAGAAGTTCGACCAAGGTAAAACCGTGCGGGGCGCCGACAGGCGCGCCCGCGCCCTGACGAAGTGAGGAACGTCGCATCGTTGACTCCATCAACGATTTCTGTGCGCGCTTCCGGAGGACCGGTCAGCTACGCACGATTGGCAAAATGAGCTCCCGAGATCGGGTCGCCAATACGCGAATCAGGCACCGCGGAATTCCCCGGACAAGCGTTGCGTCACGCAACCGCCGAGGAAACTCGCCTAGCTACAACAGCCGAACGACGTCGCCCGAGGTGCCCAAGATTGAGCTGAAAAAGCGATCACGGCCACGCGTCCGTGGGCTCGTGATCGCTGCAAAATCGATGCGGACCGCAACCGCGGCAAGGGAGTGCCGGTTGCCAAAATCGCATCAATTGAGAGTTGGTCGCTGGAAAATGGAAAATATCGCTGTGACATGCGCGACTCCTAATAAGTCGTAACGCGTGCCTCCGGAATTCCAGTCAGCGACGCTTGAGTTTTTTGGACTCAACAACATGGTCGATGGGATTAAACATCACCAATTCGATCACATTGCGTGTGATTATTGGAATTCCGGCTGAATTGTCAAGAGGGCATTTTTAAGGAATGTCGATCGGTCGCCAGGAGTCCGCACCTAAGCGTTTCTATTCAAAGTACTTACGAATCTGATCTGTCTCGGGCGGGTTTGGGTTGTTCCTTGGTTGCCGGATTTGCCGATATTGCCAATGAGTGCGGATATTTCCCGTCTGCACGCTCCCCGCGGCCGCAAGTTCCCCTGTCGGCCTCGCCCCATTCCTAGACTGTTCCCACCCCTCAAATCGTCTGATTCCCGAAGGATTTCGCGCATGGAGGCAATCGCGCCTCGGCGTCTGACGACATCGTCGTCCGTTGCCGGATCGAAACCGCGCGCGTTCGGTCGCGATTGGCGACCGTGCGCAGGCGCCGGCGCGCACCTGCGATCCGTGCGATCGCTTGGAATCAGCGTGCGAACTTTGGCCTGCGCGCTGGTCGTGCTTAGTTCTGGTTGTACTAGCTTCCGCGAGTATGTATCCAACGGATTCAAAGTTGGACCGAACTATCGGCGCCCGCCCGCGCCCGTGGCCAACGATTGGATCGATGCCGAGGACATGAGGCTGCGCAAGGAAGAATCGCCGGAGCTTGCGCATTGGTGGACGGTGTTTCAGGATCCGGTCCTCGACGAACTAGTGGCTGATGCCTATCGACAGAATCTGACACTGCGCGAAGCCGGCTTTCGTATTCTGCAGAATCGCGCCATGCTCGGCATTGCCGTCGGTGGCTTTTTCCCGCAGCAGCAATACGCGTTCGGCGACCATACCCGCAACGCGATCAGCACTCAGGTCGCCAACCGTGGCTTCGTGCTCGATCAGTACTATCCACAGTGGGATGGGGGATTCACGCTCAACTGGGAGCTGGATTTCTGGGGGCGCTTCCGTCGCGCGATCACCGCGGCCAATGATCGGTTGGACGCCTCGGTCGAGGATTTCGACGCGGCGTTGGTGACGATGCTTGGCGATATCGCGCAGGCCTACGTGCAGATGCGCATCTACGAACAGCAAATCGCACTGACGCGCGCGAACGTGCAATTGCAGCGCGAAACGCTTGCCATCGCGACGGCTCGCTATAAGGGAGGTCTGGTCACGGAACTCGACGTCGATCAGGCGCAGAGCATTTTGTCAGAGACCGAAGCACAGATTCCGCAGCTTGAAATCTCGCTACGGCAAACCAATAACCGCCTGTGCGTGCTGCTGGGCATACCGGCCGAGGATCTGGTACGGCGCATGGAGCCTCGTTCGATACCGATCGTTGGGCCCGAGGTGGCGGTCGGCATTCCGGCCGACCTGGTGCGCAGGCGGCCCGACGTGCGCCGCGCCGAGCGCAATGCCGCAGCGCAAGCCGAAAACATCGGCATCGCCGAATCGGATTTCTATCCGGCTATTTCGCTGAATGGCACATTCAGCTATTCGGCGGAAGAGTTTCAGAACTTGTTTAACGCCCGAGCTTTATACGGCGCTTGGGGGCCGACGTTTCAGTGGAATTTGCTGAACTACGGCCGCATTCTGAACAATGTGCGTGCTCAGGACGCCGTCTTTCAGGGACTCGTGGCGCACTATCAGCAAACCGTTCTGACGGCCAGCCAGGAAATCGAAAACGGCATCGTGGTGTTCCTGAAATCGCAGGTGCAGACGCGCTACATGGCCGAAAGTGTGACCGCCGCCAAGAAGGCCGCGGTGGTCGCGATTGCGCAATATCAGGGCGGACTGACTGACTTCAATCGCGTGTCGCTAGTGGAACAGAATTTGGTCCAGCAGCAGAACCTGTACGCGCAAGCTCTTGGTTCGATAGCGCTGGGGCTGGTGCAGACTTTTCGCGCGCTGGGAGGCGGGTGGGAGATCCGCCTCGATCCTTCGGCCGGCGCATTGCCTGGGCTGCCGCCGCCGGATGCCCGTCGTGACCCGGAAAAGATTCCGGCGCCTTCGCCGCTGCTGGATCCGCCCGCTGTGCACGGACCGATTCCGCCGCTGCCGCCGCCGGACGGCCCGCTGGGTATGGTGCGACCATTGCCGAGCGTCGATTCCCAGGCAGCAAATCGAATTGTCCCGTCGTCGCGTGTTGTACCCACGAGCGTCACTAATAGCGCTGTGCGGCAAGCTCCTGGTGGCTCGCGCGGAGGCGTTCCATGAGGCAAACGTTGACGGCCCTCGTCGTGCTGGCGTCGATCGTGAGCGGGACTGGCGAATCGAGAGCAGGATTTCCTTGGGCTCGACGCGATGTCTGTTCGCCGCCATGCGGCGTTTGCGACACCTGGTGTTGCGACGATTATTGCCGTAAGCCGCTCCCTGGTGCGCCGCCTTGCCCAGGTTGTTGTGGTCCGAACGATTATTGCCGCAAACCGCTTCCCGGCCCGCCCCCCTGCGTCTGCGGCACGTGCGACGACTACTGTCGCAAACCACTTCCCGGTTGCCCGCGCAATTGCGAACCGTGGTACCGTTGCGCGCCGACGAACCCGGCAGGCATCTATGTCCTTCCCGCTTCGCCGCAGCAGGCAACTTCGTATGCCACGCAACCAGCGACGAAATGATGATGGCGTTTGCTTAGTGTTCGACGTTCGCTGCGGCGGCCGGCGCATCCGCATTCGTCGCGGGGGACTTGCCGAACCATTGAATGACATAATAGAAAACCGGCGTCAAAAAAATGCCGAACAGCGTTACGCCTAACATGCCGCTAAAAACGGCCATTCCCAGGGTCTGCCGCATTTCAGCACCGGCGCCGTGCGCGAGCACCAGCGGCACCACGCCCAGAATGAACGCAAATGACGTCATCAGAATAGGTCGCAAACGCAGCCGGCATGCTTCGAGCGCGGCTTCGCGCAGGGGCACGCCCGCTTCTTGCTGCTGCTTGGCGAATTCGACGATCAGAATCGCATTCTTGCTCGCCAGTCCGACCAGCACGACCAGGCCGATTTGCGTGAAGATATTGATGTCCATGCTGGATGCCGTGACCCCGATCACCGAGCACAGCAAGCACATCGGTACGACCAAGATCACGGCCAGCGGCATCTTCCAGCTTTCGTACTGCGCCGCCAGTACCAGGAACACGAACACTACGGCCAGGGCGAAGACATAGACCGCGGTGTTGCCGGCCTGCAATTGCATGTAGGTCAGTTCGGTCCAGTCGAAGGCCATCGACCGCGGCAACTCTTTTTGGGCGATGTCCTGCATAATCTTGATCGCCTGGCCCGAGCTGATGCCCGGGGCCACGTTGCCGTTGATCGCCGTGGCGGAATACATGTTGTAGCGCATTACGGCGGCGGGCCCGCTGGAATTGCGCACGTCGAGAACCGTTCCCAGCGGTACCATTTCGCCGCGCTTGTTCCGAATCTTGATCAGCGAGATATCCTCGATGCGGTCGCGAAAGGGCGTGTCGGCCATAACATTCACCTGCCAGGTGCGGCCGAACTCGTTAAAGTTGTTCACGTAGTACGAACCGAGATAGACTTGCAACGTGTTGAACACTTCGGCCATCGACAGCCCTACGGCCAGGCATTTCGTTCGATCGATGTCCAGATAGAGCCAGGGTGTGTTGACGCGCGTGCTCGCGAACATTCCGTCGAGCTCAGGCGTGGCATTACCATTGGCCACGATCCGATCGGCAACGGATTCCAGTTCGGGTAGCCCCAGGTTGCCTCGGTCTTCGACGATCATCTTGAAGCCGGCTGTGGTGCCAAGTCCGTCGATCGGCGGAGCGCCAAAGATGCTGACAACCGCATCGTTGATCTCGGCGTGGCATTGCTGGCGAATCTTCGCGGCCACGTCGTCGGCCGTGATGCCGCGGCGTTCGCCGAATTCCTTCAGCATGACGTACATCGAGCCCAAGTTCGGCGCATTGGCTCCCAGCAGCAACGATTGTCCGGAAATACCCACGGTGTGCGAAACACCGGTGGTTTGATGGGCGATGTCGTCTAGCCGCGCCATCACGGCCTCGGTTCGTGCCACTGTGGCCGAGTCGGGCAGTTGCACGTTGACCAGCAGGTACCCCTTATCCTGTTCGGGCACGAAGCCCGTCGGCGCCCGGCGGAATTCTTCATAGGTCAACCACAGAAGTCCGCCGTAAAGCAGCAGCACGATCACGCTGACACGCAACAGCATTCCCACGGCGCGTGTGTAGGCCGACGTGCCGATCGTGAACGCGCCGTTGAACAGCCGGAAGAACCAACCCAGCGTGAAATCGAGCACGCGGGTCAGCGGGTCATGCAGCGCGTGGCGCGGTCGTAGGATCAAGGCCGCCAGTGCCGGGCTGAGCGTCAAGGAATTGAATGCCGAAATTACGGTTGACGTGGCAATGGTCACTGCAAACTGCCGGAAGAATTCACCGGTGATGCCGCTAATGAAGGCGCACGGCACGAACACGGCACACAACACCAGCGCCACGGCGATCACGGGGCTCGTAACCTCGTCCATGGCCTTGCGGGCGGCGTCACGCGGCGAAAGCCCTTCTTCCAGCCAGCGCTCGACGTTCTCCACGACCACGATCGCATCGTCCACGACAATGCCGATCGCCAGAACCAGTCCGAACAGCGAAAGGTTGTTGAGCGAGAAACCGAGCGCCGCCATAGCCGCAAAGGTTCCGACCACGGCCACGGGCACAGCGATCAAGGGAATCAGCGCGGCTCGCCAGTTTTGCAAGAACACCAACACCACGATCGCGACCAGGATGATCGCGTCACGCAGCGTCTTAAACACTTCGCCGATCGACTCCTTGATAAAGGGGGTCGTGTCGTAGACGATTTCATACTTCATGCCGTCCGGGAAGCGGGATTTCAATTCTTCCATCTTGGCGTACACTCCCTGCGCCGTTTGCAGGGCATTCGACCCGGGCAGTTGGTAGATCGACAGCGCCACCGAGGGTTTGCCATCCAAAGTGCAGGACTGATCGTACTGCTGCGAGCCAAGCTCGATGCGTGCCACGTCGCGCAATCGCACGATGCTGGTCGATTGGCTTTGCTCGTTATTCGGCGTTGTGCCGCCGCTTTGGCCAGAGCCACCGGTGGGCGTTGTGGCCTGGTTCTGCCCGACCTTGATGATGATGTCAGCGAATTGTTCGGGATCGATCAAACGGCCGAGGGTATTGATCGTTAATTGAAACTGTTGCCCGGGAGGAATCGGGGGCTGACCGATCTGTCCGGCCGCCACCTGCAGATTTTGCTCGCTGATTGCCGCTACGACGTCCTCGGCCGTGATCGCCATCGCGGCCAGCTTTTCCGTATCGAGCCACGCCCGCATGCTGTAATCACGCTCGCCCAGGTATGCGACGTTGGCCACGCCGGGCAGACGCCCCAGCTCATCACGAATCTGAATCGTGGCGTAATTGCTCAAGAAGATGTTGTCGTACCGCCCGTCCGAAACCAAGTTGACGATCATCATCGTCGATGGTGACATCTTCTTGACGTTGATCCCTTCGCGTTGCACCAGATCGGGAATCACCGGTTCGGCCAATTGCACGCGATTCTGCACGAGCACCTGGGCCATGTCCGAGTCCATGCCCAGCTTGAACGTCACGGTCAGGACGTAGGCCCCGTCGTTGGTGCATAGGGAGGACATGTAGATCATGTTCTCCACGCCGCTGACCTGCTGCTCGATGGGGGCTGCCACGGTGTCGCGCACTGTCAGCGCGTTGGCTCCGGGATAGAGCGCCGTCACGAGGACCGTGGGGGGCGTGACGTCCGGATACTGCGCCACGGGCAGGGCGAATAGCGCGATCGCGCCAGCGAGCGTTGCCACAATGGACAACACCGAGGCGAAGATCGGCCGGTCTATGAAAAAATGCGAGATCACAGTAACTACTCTTTTTCTGTTGGCTCGGGGCACGCGGTAGGACCATGCGCGGTTCGTGGCACGTGGCGCAGACGCGTGACCAGTGTGGTACTGATCACGCCCAAGACGATACCCAATAGCAGAGCCACGGGCAGGCTGATGTGGGTGACCATGTACAGCAATCCGCCGGCGATCAGTCCGGCCAATCCGCCCAGCATGGCCGAGCCATAACGTTGCACGGCAGGCCTGCAGAAAAACGGCGTTTCGCCCAGGCCTTCGATGACCAGGAAGAATACCGGCGTAAAGAAGATTCCGAACAGCGTCACGCCCAACATCCCGCTGAAGACGGCGGTGCCCAGTGCTTGCCGCATCTCGGCGCCCGCCCCTTGGGCTACAACCAACGGCACCACGCCCAGGATGAAGGCGAACGACGTCATCATGATCGGCCGCAGCCGCAGCCGGCACGCCTCGCGCGTGGCCTCGCGCAGCGGCTGCCCTTCATCGCGCAGTTGCTTGGCGAATTCCACGATCAGAATTGCGTTTTTGCACGCCAGGCCGACGAGCACCACCAGGCCGATTTGCACGAAGATATTGATCGCCATGTGGGCCATTGCCACGCCGACGATCGACGACAGCAAGCACATCGGCACGACCAGGATCACGGCTAGCGGCAGCGACCAACTTTCATACAAGGCCGAGAGCGCCAGGAAAACGAACACCACGGCCAGCCCAAACACGTACATCGCCGTATTGCCGGCGCGGATTTGCATCAGCGTCAGCTCAGTCCATTCGGTCTTCATCGACCGGGGCAACGCTGAGACCGCCATCGAGTCGATCATCTTGATCGCTTCGCCGGAGCTGAGCGTAGGAAATATCACACCATTGACGGGCGCCGCGGGATAAAGATTATAGCGCGTGACCATGATCGGCCCATTCACTTCGCGCATATCGACCAGCGTGCTCAAGGGGGCCATGTTGCCTTGATTGTTGCGCACTTTCAGAATATTGATGTCCTGCTCGCGATTACGAAACTGGGCGTCGGCCATGATGTTGACTTGCCACGAGCGGCCGAAGTCATTGAAGTTGTTGACGTACAACGATCCCATGTAGATCTGCAGCGTGTCATCCAGATCCTGGATCGTGACGCCCATGGCGCGGACCTTGCTGCGATCGATGTCCATGTACAACTGCGGTGTGTTCGAGCGGAACATCGTGAACACACCGACCAGGCCGGGCGTTTTCAATAATTCCTCGATCAACTGGTCGGTGTATTTTTGCAGCGACGGCAAGCCCAGCGAACCGCGGTCCTCGACCATCAGCTTAAAACCGCTGGCCGTACCGATGCCAGGCACCGGTGGCGCGCCGAACACGCTGACCATCGCTTCGGGAATCTCGCGTTTGAAGGTCTCGCGTAATTGATACATGATCGCGTCGGCCTTCAAGTCTTCCGACCGACGCTTGTCGAAGGGATCGAGCACGACGAACATCGAGCCGAAGTTTGCGCTATTGGCCGTGAGCAACACCGACTGACCCGAAACGGCCACCGTCACGCGGACGCCGGGCGTTGCCCGAGCCAGCTTGTCCACTTTGCGCATCACGTCCTGCGTGCGTCCCACGGCCGAAGAATCGGGCAACTGCACGTTTACCAGCAGCCAGCCCTGATCCTGTTGCGGGATGAAACCCGTTGGCATTTTTGCGAACAGGCCGTAGGTAACGACCAGCAGCCCCAGGTAAACCAACAGCACAATCACGGACAGACGCAGGAACCAGCCGACCATGCGGGCGTAAATGTCTGTGGCGAAATTGAACGTGTGATCGAACGCGCGAAACAGCCACCCCAGCGTAAAGTCGAGCAGACGCGACAAGATATCCTTCGGGCCGGAACGCGGGCGCAATAACAACGCCGCCAGGGCCGGGCTGAGCGTCAGCGAATTGAAAGCGGAAATCACGGTCGATACGGCGATCGTCACCGCGAACTGTCGAAAGAACTGCCCAGGAATACCGCTGATAAAAGCGCACGGCACAAACACCGCGCACAACACCACGGCCACTGCGATCACGGGGCTCGTGACCTCATCCATGGCGCGGCGGGCGGCTTCGCGTGGGGCCAGGCCTTTTTCCAGCCAGCGCTCGACGTTCTCGACCACGACGATCGCATCGTCGACCACGATGCCAATGGCGAGCACCAACCCGAACAGTGAGATGTTGTTCAAGCTAAAGCCCAGCACCTGCATCACGGCGAAAGTGCCAACGATCGCCACCGGCACAGCTACCAGCGGAATCACCGTGGCCCGCCAGTTCTGCAAGAACAAGAGCACGACGATCGCGACCAAGACAACGGCTTCGAACAGCGTGTGGACCACATCCTCGATCGATTCGCTGATGAACGGCGTGGTGTCGTAACCGATTTCGTAGTCGACGCCGTCAGGGAATCGCGATTTCAGCTCGCGCATTTTGGACTTCACACGATCGGCTACGTCCAGGGCGTTGGTGCCCGGCAGTTGGTAGATCGCCAAACCCACCGACGGCTGCCCATTGAGCATGCTGCTCTGGTCGTATTGTTGCGCGCCCAGTTCCACGCGTGCGACGTCCTTCAAGCGGACGATCTGCGGCGTAACGCCGTTGGGTCCACCGTCGAAGGTCTTGATAATGATGTCGCCAAACTGTTCTGGCTTGGTCAGTCGCCCCAGCGCGTCCATTGGCATCTGAAACGCGGTGGGGGATTGTGTGGGCTGCTGGCCGAACGAGCCCGGCGAGACTGCCTGATTCTGCCCCTTGATGGCCTGGGCCACTTCGGCAGCCGTGATACTGCGCGACGCCAGCAGCTCGGGGTCAAGCCACGCGCGGATGCTGTAGTCGCGCTCGCCCAGGTAGTTGATGTCAGCCACGCCTTCGAGCCGGAACAATTCGTCCTTGATGTAGATCGTGGCGAAGTTGCTCAGGTAGATATTGTCGTAGCGGCCGTCGGGCGAGTAGAAGCTGACCGCCAGCAGAATGTTCGGCGACTTTTTCTTGATCGTCAGCCCTTCTTGCTGCACCGAGGTGGGCAATTGCGGCATCGCCAGCGAGACGCGGTTCTGAACCATCACGAGCGCCGTGTTCAGATCGGTCCCCAGGTCGAACGTGACGGTCAGATTGTACGAGCCGTCGTTGCCCGACTGGCTCGACATGTAGAGCATCCCCTCGACGCCATTGACCTGCTGTTCGATCGGCGCGGCGACAGTATCGGCGACGACCTGCGCGCTCGCGCCGGGGTAAGTCACCGAGACTTGCACCGTAGGGGGCGTGATCTCGGGGTACTGTGACAACGGCAACGAGAGCATCGCGATCGCGCCGGAAAGCGTGATCACGATCGACAGCACCGACGCGAAGATGGGGCGATCGATGAAAAATCGCGATATCATCGGGCCGCCCTACGGGGTAGAGCCCTGCGAGGCCGGAGCGGAATCCGCAGCCTTACCCGGTGCGGCCGGAGTGGCTGCCGGCGCGGCGGGAGTAGTCGCCGGCTTCGCTTGCGGTCCCTTCTCGGGTGCAGCAGCCTCTTTTTCCGGCGCTTTCTTTTCATCCGCGGGCTTGTCGAGTTTCGCCGCGTCGGGCTTGGCCGTCGCCGGTATGCCGTTGGCCGCGGCTTGCGACTGTGCCGCCTCCTCGACCGGAATTGGCATCGAAATCTGTTCCGGTTTTACTTCCATCAGCGGGCGAATTTGCTGCAGGCCGCTGATCGCAACCCAATCATCCGCCTGCAAGCCATCGGCGATGACGCGCAGTCCGTCGTCTTCCAACGGGCCCAGCGTTACCCGACGGTACTGCACCTTGTTCTGTGCATCGACGACGTAGAGGTATTTCAAGCCTTGATCGGTACCGACGGCGCGGTCGGTGACCAACAGGGCTTCGTGTGGCTCGCCCAAGGGGATGCGGACGCGGACGAACAAGCCCGGCGAAAGCAGCCGAACGCCGTTTTTCGGTTCCTTATTATCGAACTTCCCACGCAGCGTGATCGTGCCGGTGTACGGATCGATTTTGTTGTTGATGAAGTTCACGATGCCGTCGTGCGGATAGCCGGGCTCGCCCTGCAAGCCCATCATGATCGGAATTTCACCGGGGCCGCGGGGGCGCAGCTTTCCGGCATTGATCGCGTTGCGAATTCGCAATAGCGTCCGCTCGTCGACGTCGAAATAGGCATAGATCGGATCGAGCGAGACGACGGTCGTCAGCAGCGTCTGATCCTGATTCACCAGGTTGCCGAGCGTGAAGTAATAACGACTGACCTGCCCATCGATCGGCGACTTGACTTCGCAGAACTCGCGATTCAAACGATTGACTTCGACGTTGGCCTTGGCGGCGTCGACGTCGGCCAAGGCTTCTTCCTCGGCCGCTTCGTACTTGTTCACATCCTGGACGCTGATGGCACCGGGCGTTTTGCCGGTTTCCTTGGCCAGCGAATTATTCGCCTGCGCCACCTTCAGCCGCGCCTTGGCCAATTCGAGCTGCCCGAGCGCCTGATCGAGTTGCGCCTGATAGGGACGCGGATCGACCTCGAAGAGCAGTTCCCCTTCTTTGACGTCGCTTCCTTCGCGGAACGGCATCTTGGTGAGATATCCAGTGACGCGCGGGCGGATATCGACCGAGTACACCGCGTCGGTTCGTCCGGTGTAGTCGATATAGTCGACAACTTTGCGCTGCACGGGCCGGCTGACGTCAACGATCGGCGGGCCAGAGTCCGACGGCGGTGCCTGGCGGCGGCCGCAACCATGCGCAGCACCGAACAGCACGAGCATCGAAATCCACAGCACGCGGGGCTTCATGCCGAAAGTCCGCACAGAACGCAAAAAGGCGAGATTGACAATAGCGCAAGGAAATATAGCCCCGCGCAAGTGCAAAAAACCCAGAGAAATAGGGCAATTTTGAGTGAATTAATGGGCGAGCTGAGCCGAGGCGGGATCGCTATTGCGCAAGAATTTCGAAAGTAAGCGCCGCACCTATCTGTTCGGTGCCGATGACGAGTGTGTGAGCCCGGCTATTGGCTGGAATCTACGACCTTGCTTCAATCGCTCTGACATACTTGTTGTAGACAGCCAAGACGTCACTGTACGCGTCGGTGATTTCTCTGTTCGACCATTGTCGAAGTCGGTATCTCCCTTTCTTTCTAATTGAATGCATAATCGCATTCCGCATGGTGATCCCCGTTGCACATGCGTTTATTTCGTTAGCCGACGGCCGTTCATTCTCTTCCATGAACAAGAACGGGGTCAATTGATTAAGAACAAACAATCCCTCGGTGCGAAGTAGGTCCGCGACTCGGCTTTCAACGACCTTGTTCCGCTCTTCTTCATCCAGGATATGCATAAACCGACTCTGCAATCCGAGCCGCAACATCGCAGCGTGCGCTCCTTCCAACGCGATCACAGAATAAAGCAATGCGGCAACATAGTCCTTATTGGCCATTCGAGTTTTGGCATCGAGAGCAAACTCATAAAAGATGTATTCATGCTTGAGGTCTAACGACCGCTTTATCCCCTCGAGTAGTGTGAGAGGGAGATCGCCAAAGTCGCCGTGAACTTGCTGTAGCACGATTGATCCGCAGGAATCAGCGAATTTGAAGCATTCCGACCAATTGGGCACCTGCCCGAATCGGCCGACATACGCTATCTCGCATTTCATGCTGTCGAACAACTCCATATTGGTCAGACGCGCGAGGGCCTGCCCCCCAAAAAGCATTTGAGTAGTAGTTTGATATGCCACTATGAAGTCGTTAATTGCACATAAAGCGGCAAAATGCCGTGACGGCATATTGATTAGCTCTGCGTTCGGCGCGATTCTGCGTACAACATCGACGTCGATTCCCAGATTCCAAATCGCGATGCCAATGTCAGACTTGAGTGCTTCGATGGGCGTTGCAGGAGTAGTGCTTGCCATCTGGTGCAAAAGCTCCTGCGTCGTTAGTTCGCTAGGCACGACGAGGCTATTCCTGACGAAAATATCGGTCTTATCGTCGTATTTGAACGAGAAGGTCTTTCCGACGCGAAGGCGAAACGGCAGTCGCAAAATGTAAATGGCGGCAATGTCGTCCGCTCTCAATTCCTCGGGCGATACTGTTTGATCGACCATCGTAACGGAAATTGGCATTAGGCTTGCTCCGCCGTGTGATTCCTTTTTCAGATCCTACACTAGTTGCTGCGTAATCTCACCGAAGTAAGTCGTGTCTTCCTGGAACTTCACGGATGACGGTATCATGACGTAACTCAGCGCCTTGCAGCGCAAAAACATGGCCACGCAACTTGCGTGGCCATGGCACCCGCGGTCGGGTGGCTCCTCTTCGGTTTCTACGTCATCTTCTAACTATCGCGTCACGACTTGGCCGGCTTCTCGGTCGGGTCGCTTTCGACCAGTTGCATGACTTGCTTTGTCATGCGGTCGGCGAAGGCTTTGAATTCGCCTAGCGCCGGGTCGGTCGATTCCGACTGGAAGCCTGATTTCTCGGAGACGAGCAGACTGACGAGCAAGCCCAACAGTCCGGTCGTTTGTCCCGCAGGGCCGGCGCTCGCGCCGTCGCCGCCGGCCGCACCGGCCACGAAGACGCGCTCTGGCACCAGTGGTTGCGTGCTCTTGGACAATTGCTCGGCCAAGAGCGACATGGCGTACAACCGTGGATCGCGGTACGAGGCGATGCGCTGGAACAGCACCGCGGCCTCGGACAGACCGACGTGCGCAATCTTCTGCGCCTCGCCGCGACCGGCCAACTCGCGTTGCCGCGCGTCGGCTTCGGCCAAGACGACCGTCTGCTCGGCCTGGCGGCGCGAACGGGACAATTCGCCGTCCGACACGACCACGACCTGTTCGGCCTGCTTGCGAGCACGGGCCAGGTCTGCCTCGCCATTACTTTCCGAAATCTGGATTTGCACCCGGGCGTTGGTCAACTCGGTTTGCTTGTTGGCCTGGGCCTGGGCTTCGTTCAGGATGCGCAGCTTGTCAGCCGCGGCCCGTTGACGCTCGTAGGTTTCCAGTTGCTCGAACGAAAGCTGCCGTTGACGCAACTGCTCGAGCAGCGTTTCGATCTTCTGGTCGCCGTTTTGCGAATCGGGCTTGCCGATCAGGACGTCGACGCATTCGATATCGAATTCTCGAAACCTTCGGCGCAGCACTTCCCGCGCCTCGGCCTGGATCGTATCGCGCTCGTGCAATAGCTCGAGCATCGTTTTCTTGTGCGCTACGTCGCGGAAGAAAGCTGACAACATCGGATCGAGCGTCTGCGTAATCAATCGCTTTACATCGCCGAAACGCTGGATGACGCTGGGGGCCCGCTGGTAGTCGATATGCACGACCACCGACAAGGGGAGCAGCGGTTCATACGCGTCCTTGGTCACCAGGTCGATCGAACGCAGACTTTCGTCATAGCGGTGCGACTCGCTCTTGCCAGTGATCCAATGCAGCACGAAATTCGTCGTCGGCACCAGCACGATATTGCCGGCGAAGGTGTTAAACGGATACTTGCCCGGGCCGAGCGGACGCTCCCACACGCCACGTTCCCCTTCGGCCACGCGTTCGCCGTGGCGGAAGGCATCGCCCGACAGGTCGGTACCGTGGCGTCCGTAGTAACTGACGACGACGCCGACATAGCCGATCGGTACGACGGTCTTCGGAATTAATGTCCATGCGATGGGTCTAAATCCCTCGCCGTCAGGCGAACCCTTGAGGTTTTTCGGTTTGCTATGATCGGGTGATGGAAAAGTACCGGACTGGTTCGCATAGTCGCTTCGACCTGAAGTACCATTTCGTGTGGAT
>DASYDW010000085.1 GCA_036499395.1 Pirellulales bacterium | reverse complement strand
ACAGCGCGCGGCCCGGCGGCGGCCGGGGCGGTCAGCGATATAAAAGCGAGAGCAGTCGCAAAGGCGATGTGGCGGTAGTTCATTCAGGCCCCACGATCCCCAACCCAGCGAGGCGCATATAATGCGCCTTGTCGATCACCTGCCACTCACTTCGAGGTGAGTGGCCAATCGCATCGTGATGGGCGGTAGCCCCTTAGCTCGCCAACTGGCGAAGCACGTACTGCAAAATACCGCCGTTCTTGTAGTAATCGAGTTCATCCGCCGTATCGATCCGGCAGATCAGCGGCACGCGCTTGAGCGTCCCGTCGCCGGACACGATCTCAGCGGTCAGCTTTTGCCGCGGCTTGAGTTCGCCGTGCAGGCCGCGGATCGTGACCTGTTCGTCGCCCTTCATGCCCAGCGTCTGCCAGGACGTGCCCTCTTCGAACACTAGCGGCATGACGCCCATGCCGATCAGGTTCGAGCGATGGATGCGCTCAAACGATTGACAGATCACGGCGCGGATGCCGAGCAGCACGGAGCCCTTGGCCGCCCAGTCGCGCGACGAGCCCGAGCCGTATTCCTTACCGCCGAACACGACGAGCGGAACCTTCTCGGCCTTGTAGCGCATGGCGACGTCGTAGATCGGCGCCTTCTCTTTCGACGGGTAGTGCATCGAGAACCCGCCTTCGACACCGGGCAGCATCTGGTTCTTCAACCGGATGTTGGCGAAGGTGCCGCGCATCATGACTTCATGATTGCCGCGGCGCGTGCCGAACTGGTTGAAGTCCTTCGGACGCACCTGATGATCGCGCAGGTATTCGCCCGCCGGGCTCGCTTCCTTGATCGAACCGGCCGGAGAAATGTGGTCGGTCGTGATCGAGTCGAGCAACAGAGCCAGCACACGCGCATCGACGATGTCTTCGAGCGGCTTCGGCACCTTCTTCATACCTTCGAAGTAAGGCGGATTGCGCACGTAGGTCGACCGGTCGTTCCAGGCGTAGGTGGGGCTGCCTTTGACGCTGATCTTGCGCCAGCTCGTATCGCCCTTGAACACGTCGGCGTACTTGGTGCTGAAGATTTTCTTGGTGACGTTCTTCGCCGTGAACTCGGCAATTTCCTTGTTCGACGGCCAGATGTCCTTGAGGAACACCTTCTTGCCCTTCTGGTCGGTGCCGAGCGCATCCTTGAGCATGTCGACGTTCATCGAGCCGGCGATGCTGTAGGCAACCACCAATGGTGGCGACGCCAGATAGTTGGCGCGCACGTCCGGATTGACGCGGCCTTCGAAGTTACGATTGCCGGAGAGCACCGCGGCGGCGACGAGATCGCCGTCGTTGATCGCCTTCGAGTTCTGCGGCGGCAGCGGGCCGGAGTTGCCGATACAGGTCGTGCAGCCGTAGCCGACAAGGTTGAAGCCGAGCTTGTCGAGGTCCTTCTGCAGACCCGACTTCTCGAGATATTCGCCGACCACCTGCGACCCCGGCGCGAGCGACGTCTTGACCCACGGCTTGGCGGTGAGGCCCTTGGCCGCCGCCTTGCGCGCCAGCAGGCCGGCCGCGAGCATGACGCCCGGGTTCGACGTGTTGGTGCAGGACGTGATCGCCGCAATCACCACGTCGCCGTGGCCGATGTCGTATTTGTCGTCCTCGACCCGCACGCGCTTGGTCGCTTCGGAGCCCTTGTTGAACTCCTTGGCC
>DASYDW010000084.1 GCA_036499395.1 Pirellulales bacterium | reverse complement strand
CTTGGCCGAGTCGCCAACGTCGCCGATCTGGAAGAGCTGACGATCGCTGGCTGGATTGAGTCAATGCTTTCCAGCGCGTTGGCCCGGCGCACCATCAACGGCCGCCTCAACATGCTGCTGACCCTGTGGCGGATGGCCAAGCGCAAGAAGTTCGTCGACTCGGACCTTACCGACCTGCGAAAGGTGAAGATGCCACGTAGGGCACCCCAGGCGTGGTCGTCTGAGCAGATGGGCAAGATCATCGAGTCGTGCCGCCAGTGCAAAGGGCGTTTCGTAGGCGTGCCGTGTGACCGGTGGTGGCTCGCGCTTGTGCTTTTGATATATGACACTGGTCTGCGCCGCTCGGCTGCCATGAAGGTTCGATTTGACGAGATTGACTTCCGCCGGAAGGTGCTGCGCGTCCCCGCCGAGCGCATGAAAAACCTCGTCGAGCAGACCTTCCCGCTGACGGATCAGACCCTGGAAGCGATCATGGCCACGGTGCCACCGCGGCGAAAGCTGCTGTTTCCCTACCCGTCGAGGGATCAGAAGACGATCTATGGTCGTTTCAAGTTCATCCTGATGAGGGCAGGCCTGTCGGCCACTCGGCGAGACCTTTTTCAAAAGATTCGCCGCACGACAGCTACCCACATTGCCGCCGCGGCTGGCGAATCGGCGGCAATCCGCCAGCTCGGCCATCAGGACACGCTGACGATCAAGCGGTACATCGATCCCACGTTTATGTCCGACCACGACCTGGCCAAGTATCTGCCGCGGCCGGGGTGGAACGATCCGAAGCGCGTTGAGGTCGAGCTGGTTGACGTGCCTGATACGAGCGGCTTGCCACTCGCGAAGATCCGGCGCCGGCTGAAGGACTACGCCGGCAAGGATGGTAGCTCGATCGAGCAGCTAATGCGCAAGCCATTTCTGTCGGCAGACGACGTTGCCGAGGCGCTAGACTGCATCGGCGTCCTGTACCGAGACTTCGCTCCATACTGCGGACTGAAGCCGCGGGCGTTGGCGAGAGTTTTGAATGGCAAGCGGCCGATTCTCCCACACCTGGAGCGGAAGATACGCGTTGCGTTGGGACTGAGCTACGAGCAAGGCGAACAGGTCCCGGAAGGCCCGCGGAACCGCAAACGCGATGCAAGAAAGGTAGGTGCCGCATGACATCGAATTCCGCATTGAAACGCAAAGTCCCAGCGACCGACCAAGGGCCCTCTTCGACGCTCGAAGAGTTTTACGCATCAGTGTTCCAGCCGCGACGGCTGAAATCGGCATCGGCCACCACCTGTCGCCAGCATGTGAAAACTATTGCGCTTCTTTCCCGCTTTCTCGGCCGGCCGGCGACATTGGCGGACCTTACCGATGGAACGTTAACGGCCTGGGCCCGCGCCGCCATTGATTTCGGACTTGTGCATGGTGAAGTCCGCACGCGCCGTGCGCAGCTCAGCGCGATCAAGCGATACGCTGTACGGTCCAGGATGCTGCCGGAAAGCATGACGGCTCTCTCGGTCGTGGGTGCTCCGATGCTGCTGCGGGAGTTCGTCGACGTGTACGTGGAGCGCAGGAATGCTGAGCGGCCGATAGGTCGCGAGATGGCGAAGGACACCCGCCGGCACCTTGACGAGGCAGTGAAGGCAATTACGAACTGGCTGGGACGTCCAGCAGCGATTGAGGATTTACGGCCGGAAACCATCAATAAATACCTGGTCGAATATCTGGAATCGGGCCGTTCGCCCTACACGGTCAAGAGTCGACGTACCGGGCTGTTGGTTTTACTTCGCCGCGCGATTCGCTTGGGTCTGGTCGACGATGTAGACGTGAAGGATGTTCGAGCAGTGCATTGCCCAGCGCTGAGAATCGACGGCTATGACCTAAATGATATGGATCGCCTGATCGCCCATTGCGCAACACTGAGGGGCGTGCAGTCGAAGACTGGTATCTCCCAGTCGATCTACTTCGCGTCCGCAATTCTGACCATGTGGAATTTGGGCAATCGGCCCGGGGACATAGTCGAGATCGACGTTGCGGACTTCGACCCCCGTGGTTTTTTCTACGTGACCGAGCAGAAGACTGGTAAGGCCAGGGCCCGAGCACTTCAATCGTCGACGAAGGGGGCGATCGCTGCATGCATTGCCGTCGATCCCCGGCGGAAGAAAATCTGGCCCGGAATGAAGGCGAGAAGTTTCTACAAGAAAATCGGACGGATCGCTGCTGCAGCGGGACTTTCGGGAACCGCTCGATGGATCAGACGTGGTGCTGCCTCTGTCGTGGAAAGCAAGAATGCGGGCTCAGCGCGGCGGTTCCTGAACCATTCGGTGCCGACGCTTTTCGAAAAGCACTACCGTGTAGAGCGGATCGTTGATCCTTCACCGATCGCACCGACCGAGTTGGACGTGCCGGCTGCGGTGTTCGAGTCGATCGAGCCTCGCGCGCCGCTGGATCCCGTCGAATACCAGCGGCGGCGCGACGTCAACAATGCGGCATGTCGCCGCTATCGCGAACGCGGCGGAAAGGCGGTGCAAGAGTGACGATCAACATTACCCGCCGAGAGGCGTTGAAGGTCGCAGTCGCTGGAGCGCTGGCGCCGCTCGCGATTGACGTTGTGGTGCCGTTCGAAAGCGAGATCGTCAGGCCTGGCGAATACATGCCTGATCCATACGGCAGCCCGGCTGACTGGCACCCTTCGACAACGGCCCGGGTCATCGCAGCGTGGGAACTGGGTGCCCAGCAGCGCAATCGCCCTGCAAAATGGCGATCGCTGAAGTATGACGGTGCTCTGCAGTTTAGCGACGGTCGCGACGGGCGCGATCCTCTGATCGCGTGGTACGGAATCGGCCCGGCGACTTGGACGGCCGAGCGCATGGCGGATTTGGCCGAGTGGTTGGAGGACCGTCACGTGTTGTCGCAGGAGCGCATCGCCCGCGGCCGTGCCTATGCGATCATAAGCGTCGGCAGGCTTTCGAAGCGGCTGCGGTACGAATTGGCGAAGCCGGCACGGAAGCGCGACCGCTCGATCATTGTTTGAGAGAACTCGCAGGGCCGCTTTGACGACCGGCCCTGGCGGCTGACTCGGTGAACGTCAGCCAAACCGCAGGACCGCCATTGAAAAACGGCCCTGGCCGCTCAGTCGGTGAATCTGAGTTGACCTGGCGATCGAAGGCCGCAACGGAGTGCGGCCCGGCGCCTAGGTGCCCAACCAACAATTAAAGGAGTAACGATTCTTCCACTTTTGATTGGAGACCACAAACAATGCGACCCCAAGACTTTGAAAATGCCGTTCGACAAGCCACCGAGCACGTGTTGAGCGGCAGCCGGATCGAAGGCTCGGTGATGGAGGCAAAGGCCGAATGGATTCCGGCCGAGCAGGCGGCGCGGCGTTTGGCGGGACATGCTAACGCAGCTGGGGGCCAGGAAATCATCTGGATCTTCGGCCTTGATGAGGACGCCTACAAGCTTGCGCCATTGGATGGTACGGATCCCTCGAAATGGCTCTCGCAGCTCGAGTCGCAATTTGAGAACGGCCACATGCCAAGGCTGGCGCAGCATCGAACAGTCACTGTCACCGGAGGCACCGTCCATGCTTGCCAGTTCGACACTCTCGACGCCCCGTACGTCGTTCGGAATCCGAAATTCGGAACTGCCGGACATTCCATCGAACGGGAGGTTCCTTGGCGGGAAGGGGCAAGCACGAGGACTGCCCGGCGTGCCGACCTGCTCAAACTTCTTTTGCCGATCTCGCGAATCCCCCCAAATCGAAATTCTGAACGCATGGGCCAACGTCAGTAGGAGGTCGACAAACGGCATGGTCAATTGGGGAATCGATCTACGGCTCTTTGTTTTTCCGCGAGATCGAAGCCGGCTGTCGATCGCCGCTCACAAATGTGCAGCGACCGTCACAGTAGTGGACGCGACGCATACGCTCCCGACCATCGGGTTTTCGGCCAAAGGCCTCGTCCGCGCCGAGCAAGACGTGCTGATTATCGATGGACCCGGGGCATGCAAGGTCGAAATTTCTGGATCGATTCCCTTCCTCGCTCCATCGCAAGCGTTTGATCTCTCTCTCTCTCTCTCTTTACCTATTTCCGAGGCTGACTTTCGCCCTGTCGAATCATCATTGATTCTCGAACTCGGCAATCAAAACGACCAAGGAAACCAGTACAAATTGAAGGCTCGGTGATGGCAAGCATTTCCACAGACAGCAAAGGCAACCGTTCGATTCAATTCGTCAACGCGGACCGCAAGCGCAAACGCGTCCACCTTGGCAAGATGCCGATGAAGACCGCAGAGAGGTTCCGCACGCACATTGAGGCCCTGAACTACGCCAATTCCCTTGGCGGCGTCCCGGACATCGACACCGCCGAATGGGTCGATAAGCTCGGCGACGTCATGCGGGACCGGCTGGCCGCTGTGGGGCTCGTTCCGCGGCGTGAAAGCGCGATACTGGGCCCGTTCGTTGACGCATACATCGAACTGCGAACGGATGTTAAGGAGGAAACCGCTACGGTCTACGGCCACACGCGGCGTTGCCTGGTCGAGTTTTTCGGCGAATCGAAGAGCCTCAGGGATCTGACCCCCGGCGACGCCGATGAGTGGCGCCTCTGGCTGGCGGAAAATCAGGAGCTAGCAGAGAACACTGTTCGCCGTCGTTGCGGCATCGCCAAGCAATTCTTTCGCGTGGCGGTCCGCAAGGGAGTGATTCGGTCTAACCCCTTCGCCGACGTAAAAGCGGGGCTCCAACGCAATTCGAGCCGCCAAAGGTTCATTACGCGAGCAGAGGGCGATGCCGTGCTTCAGGCCTGCCCTGACGCTCAATGGCGTCTACTGTTCGTTCTGAGCCGCTACGGTGGCCTACGATGCCCGTCTGAGCACTTGGCGTTGACCTGGGGCGACGTCGATTGGAGTCGCGGCCGACTCCGCGTGCCCAGCCCCAAGACCGAGCATCACGAAGGGGGCGATGCACGACTCATCCCGCTGTTCCCGGAGGTGCTTCAAGAATTAAACACCGTCTGGGACGCATTGCCGGACAACACGCCCGCCACCGAGCCGGTCATCACCCGCTATACCTCGGCCAGCCAGAACCTGCGCACGACATTCGAAAAGATCGTTCGAAGGGCTGGGCTCGAGCCGTGGCCAAAGATTTTCCACAACCTGCGCGCGACTCGCGAGACCGAGCTCGCCGAGACTTACCCGATGCACGTCGTCTGCGCCTGGATCGGCAACAGCGCTGCCGTCGCGGCAAAGCATTACCTGCAGGTCACCGACGAGCATTTTCAACAGGCTGGCGCCGAGGCGGCGCATATTCCGGCGCAGTATACGGCGGTAGTGGCAGGTACTGCGGGAAATTCGAAGGATGGGAAATCAGAAATTCCCGAGAGAAACCCGTGTGTACCTCTTGGTACACCCGAAATAGTGGGCGTTACAGGACTCGAACCTGTGACTTCTACCGTGTGAGGATAGCGCTCTAACCAACTGAGCTAAACGCCCGCGATATTTTCGCGATCTGTCGGCTTCGCGTCACGTAAACGACGCCAGGCAAGCGACCGCAGACATTCGATTAAACCCGCCGATTCGGTGTCTGGCAAGCCCCTGCGGCCACCGACAACATGGCGACGGCAATACCACTTCGATCGCGAAATTCCTTAGCCGGCCGGATCGAGCATTGGCACATCCCGGCGACGAAACACGGCGAACACAGCGTCGTTAAGGATAAACGGCTTGCCTGGGATTAAGCGGTGCTCGCCAAGCGATTCGCGAACATTGAATTCGCGCTCGAAAACGTAATCCCGCTGAAACCCTTCCCGCTTGTCGCTGTTGAGTAGCGCATTGATTTCCTTGGGGCGCAAAACCAGCCAGTCAGGCATGATCTCCATTGCCGTCCCCACCATGTCCGTATGTTTTTCGCGACGAATCGCCACGACCTGCGGCGCCACAAGACCTGGATAATCGATCATCCGCAGGCCGCTGAAGTAGCCGATGTAGCCGAGCGGCTCGAGATAGACGCTCTGGTCCGAGCGACCATGCTCACGCAACCAAAGCC
>DASYDW010000083.1 GCA_036499395.1 Pirellulales bacterium | reverse complement strand
CGCTGAGTATCTGCCGACGCACGATATTCAGTTGGCGCATGGTACGGTACCAGCTGGGACTCGTGCCAAAGGCAGTGCGGAATTGACGGGCCTAGGTCCAACGATCCAGCTTCGCGAGCTCTTCGAGCGTATCCAGACTGTGGCGTTTGGCGGGATCGGCAGCGATCATGGCGCGTGCGCGGTTCAATCCGTCCATCGATAGACGGGCCGAACCAATGGGACGCCTGCATGCGGCCATCAAAGCGTCGAGGGCAAGGTAACCCTCCAGCGCGCGCGAGGCCAGCCGTTGCGGCGGGAATGATGCGGCAGGTGCAGCTGAAGGAATAGAAGACCACAATATGACATTACCTGGCTTTGACGATCGCGATGGCTCATCTGGCTGAATGGCTCGTGCGTCCCGTGGCGGGAAGCCCGTGTCCATGTTCTGAACCATGGATTGCACTATGGGTCGTGCGTCTTCGATGTCGGTTCGTGAGATGAATATGAATGCGCCTACTCCCTCGGAACGTATCACGGACAGATCGCCGCGTTATTTGGCCAGAACAGCAGGCGTCAGCTATCTACTCAACATACTAACTACACTTATCGCGGTGTTTCTTTTCCGCGGCCTCATCCTGCCGAGCGATCCAGGCACCACAGCAACCAATGTCTTGATGCATGAATCATCCTTTCGAGGGGCCATCGCATTTGAACTCATCTCGACCGCGTGCTCTGTCGCTGTGGCAGTCGTGTTCTATGCCTTGTTTAGACCCGTGACAAGGACTTGGTCGTTAATGGCGGGGGCATTTCGCCTCATTGCTTGCGCTATATTCGCTGTCAGCTATCTGTTTCAGGTTGCCCCGCTCGTAATCTTGAGTGGCGCGCACTATTTGGATGTACTTCAGCATGAACAGTTACAGATGCTGGCACTACTGTCTCTCAAACTAGCCTCGCAAGTCAGGAACATCGCCCTAGTGTTTTTTGGGTTCCACTTTCTGTTCCTCGGGTTCCTCATTGTCAAGTCTAGATTCTTGCCTTCCATTTTGGGTGTGCTATGTGCTTTGGCCGGTATCGGCGCGCTGCTTTTCTTGGCACCGCCGCTCGCGAACCAACTTTTCGGTTACATCGTTGCCGCAGGACTTCTCGCGGAAGCATCGCTTACGCTATGGCTCCTCGTGCGCGGCGTCGATAATCAGAAGTGGATTGAGCAGAACCAGGCAGCGGAAAGCAAAGCTCTGTAGGACTGTCAACGCCGGGCGCAGATAGGGACTCGCCCGATTTACGCACGACGGTATCGAACTCTCCGAGTACCTACGCAAGCACTTGAGTCAAGACAAAATCATTATGGTCGGTCACTCGTTCGGCTCGATGATCGGCACTCTGATGGCCAAGGCCAGACCGGATCTCTTTTACGCCTACGTAGGTACCGGCCAGGTCGCGGATTCCAAGGAAGGCAACGTCGTGGGCTATCGACTCTCATTGCGCGAAGCTCAATCTGTCGGGGATGCGCAAGCGGTGGCCGATTTGAAGGCCGTCGGGCCGCCCCCTATAAAGACGGCAAGGGATGGCAGTTGCTCTACAAGTGGCGAATGGTTTGGGAAGGTCGCGACATAAACTACTTTCTGGGCGGTCAGTTAGGATTTGCTCTGGAGGCGCCAGGTTACACAGTGCGCGACTACAACTATTCCTTGGAAGGCCAAGTCTTCAGCGAAAAACACCTCTTTGATCAGATCACCAATTTCGACTACAAGCGAATCGCGGGCGAGTTCGCCGTGCCGATGTTTGTCATCCGGGGCGATCACGACTGCAGTGCGCCGACGGAACTTGCGAAGAAATATCTTGATTCAATAATCGCGCCACGCAAAGCGTTTGTAACCGTTCCGGGCGTCGGGCATTTCGCAATGTTCATCAAGTCGGATGAATTCCTCAAGGAACTAGTCGCGCGAGTGCGCCCATTGGCCGTTAGGTCTAAGTAGCCGATCCCTACGACTTTGGTTTCTCTCGCTCACGATCATGCCGGCGCTCGTCAGCCTTCAAGACGGATGTGCGCTTCGTGCCTAGGAGTGCCAATGAACGAAGCCGGTGGCGCAGGCAAGGCGTATCGAAAGCCGGACAGGATCTGCGAATCACCGAATAGACCTGAACTAGGGCACTGTTTCATCTCGGCGTCCGTCTTTTGTCTGCAAATTTGGGCCGCTTCGACACGCGCCGACGAATCCCCGCGCGGGCGGCTCCCATCTCGCTGCCAGCGCCGGAAGTCGCCTTGGAAGGATTCGATATATTCGTTCAAACGACGCTCAAGGCTCTTCGATTCTTCACGCCCGCCGGTGAGTGGCGGGTAGAGAACGAAGGGGTTGCGCCCGATATTGATGTGGAGCTCGATGCAGCGATCGATACGGTCCGGAAGCACCTTCACGAATATCATCCGACCGAACAGCGAAAGACGCCACCGAACCCGGCTATTCGCTGATGAGTGCCGAATCCACTTTGGTGGCATTTCTATCGTTGTTTGAGTTTCGAGCTGCGGACTGTAAAAACGCGATGATCCTCGGCCATGCTTCCGCTTGAGCCTTGACGGTGCCCTGAACCGTGCCACCCACCGCGAAGCGCGAGTGCTGTCGGTCGCCGTTGATGGGCACATAGAGGTACGGAATGGGATGTCCGACATTTTCGAACTCCAAGAGTTGGTCGGCGAAGGCATGCCCATGCTCCCTAAGCCTCGCCATGATTCGCCTTGCCATCAGATCAGACGGCCAGATCTGATCGTCCTTCCCGGCAAGCACCAGTATCGGACCGTCGATATTCTCGACGCTAATATCTATGTCCGCGGTGTCGCCGAAGGCTTTCAGGTTGTCGAGAAATAGGGCGCGCTGAGACACGGGTCTTGCAGTCAGCAGATCCCAGCCGTACGAAACCCAGAGTCCGATCGACAGATGATTGGGGATGTACGGTGGCGATCGTCCATGCCACGTCCAGGCTGCCGCACCCGGCAGGTGATGGGCGGTGACGCCACCCCAAAGCACATGGCTCGGCGAACGGACGACCACCGCGTTCACAGCGGCGGCGTTTGCCGCCACCCAAAGCGCAGGCTCGGAACCGCGGGATTCACCGTAGATGGCAACGAACCTGGAATCAACGCCGGGTTGACGGCTAAGCCAGTCGATTGCTCGCGTAAAGTCCTCCATCGGAATTGCCTCGAGACTCGACGGCAAGCCCGGCAGGCCAAAATAGGCGATCGACAGCGCAGTGAAACCGTGAGCGGCGAGAAGCATCGCTACGGCGGGTGCCCCTAAGCCGCCGTCCGACCCGCCGATGACAAGCACGGCGGGATGAGTGCCCGTGTCGCTCGGTGAATAGAGGATTCCGGTGACGCCATTACCTGCTGGCGATGCGCGAACAACGTATTCGCCGTAGCTTCGCACCACATTTGCCTCAGCGAGCAGCTGAGCGTCATCCCAGACCTGAAGCTCAGTATCCAATGGTATCGACGGATCTTTGATTTCGAAAAAACCATGCTCTGCATTCCTCGGCTTCGCATCTGGTGACATAGACCAGAAGAGGCCCATCACGTCGACCCCCCGATAGCTGCCAGTCACCGGCGCCTGCGCTGCGAGGTCAATTTCTCCCATTGAGTCAGAAGTGAAGATCGCGTGGCTGCGCCACCATAGACCATCTTGTGATCGCGTTCTTGCGGTGACCAAGATCGCACGTTTCGGGCGAAGGCCTGCAATCCTAATGCCAATGCGCTCGTCCATCAGCGGATGATCCGGCGTAATCTGGAGCGTGACCATTGAGCGCGGAAGCTCATTGCTCCCAGGCGACTCGAGATTGCCTGAAGGCCCCGCGGCCAGCACCGGGGATCGAGCGTTGAGGACTGCAAGCAGCGCCAGGAGGACGCTCCAATGGATCTGCCTATTCTTGTGAAGTGAAGTCATATGCAATCCGGCACAAAGAGGCTATGTCCAAGTCGCGCGGACCGATCTCTAGTCCCTAAATTGGAGTCGCCTCCTCGAGGCTCTATACGAGAGTCGGTACAAATAAAAGCGCCAAAATCGCGGCTTAACACGAACTCCTCGTCGGCCGTCGAGTCCTGCGAGGTACCTGAGAAAGTGCTTGGCAGCCTATTACCATGATCGGCTTCCTAGGGTGCAAGACTAGAGGAGCGGCATCGTCGGCAGTGACACCCGTACTTCAAGGCCGCCGCCGTCACGATTCTGCATGCTTAGCGTGCCATGCAGTAGCTGCGTAAGCTGCTGCGCAATCGCCAGGCCCAACCCGGTACCCCCGGTTTCCCGATTGCGTGAACCTTCGATGCGGTAAAAAGGCTGCAGAACAGCCCCCATCTGCGCGGGGGGAATTCCCGGACCCGTGTCGCGTACACTTATCGTAACCCGATCCTCTCCTTCCAGGGCGAACAGCAGTTCCGCTTCGCTACCGAACTTAAGCGCGTTATCCACTAGATTTGTGATGATTCTGCGCAAGGTCTGTGGTCGCGTAGAAACTGGAGTGTCGCAGTGACCGCTCAATCGAACCATGTTCCCCGCATCGCCGTAGTCGCAAACCACGCTATCAAGCAAAGCGTTCATGTCAGTCAGGCGCATCGGTTCAGTGATGCCTTGGCCGTCTCGTGCGTAAGCAATTCCCTCTTGCACCAGTGATTGCATCGCTCTCAGATCGCCGATGAACTTGTCTCGAAACGGGGTGTCGTCCATCAAGTCGGCGCGCAGGCGCATGCGCGTTATGGGGGTCTGCAAATCATGAGAGATGGCCGCCAGAAGCTGCATGCGTTCACTCAAATAGTGACTGATGCGACGCCGCATGGCATTGAAGGCAAGTGCGGCGCGCGCAACCTCGAGTGGACCATCCTCTGCCAGAGCTTCGCCTTGGCCGTCTTGCCCGAGAGCGTCGGCGGCTCGTGCGAGTTGCGCCAATGGACGGGTCGCTTGGCGCACCGCGAACCAACAGACTACGCCGAGCGCGGCGAATTGCGCGGCAAGCAGCACCGGCAACCAGGCAGGTAGCGGTACGGGGGAATAGGAAAGATCGACGCTCAGCGGCGCACCGTCGTGAAGAGGTAGTTGCAGCTGCACATGGCGTGCGGAAATGATTTTTGCCGATGCCGTACTTGCATAGCCGGGTCCGAGGGCGCTGACAATTGCCCCGAGAATTGGCGGTGCCGACCGCGAATCGATGGGCGCGCTGTCGGAAATCGGCTCCAGCCCGTAATGGTAACTACTACGATTTAACTTGGGCAGCCACGCTGAGCGTTCTTCGGCAGGCAATCGATCGAGAATCGCCACCGAACTTGCCACATCCCTCAAGGCGGAGTGCATCATCATGCGCATGGATGATTGCGTGCGCTCCGAGAACACCAACCAGAATGAAAGAAGGTGCGCGAGTAAGAGCCCGGCGAACAGAATGAGGGTGAGTCGGGTAAATAGAGTGCGCGGTCGCAGACGCCATTTATTGCGCACGGCCGTCCTCGGAAAGCACTTCAATTGCTTCGGCCAACACATAACCCTCATTGCGAACCGTTTTGATGTAGCGCGGCTCGCGAGCGCCGTCACGCAGGCGTTGACGCAAGCGGCTTACAAGAAGATCGATGGAGCGATCAAATGGGTCGGCGTCACGCCCCTGGGTGAGATTCAACAGTTGATCCCGAGTCAGGACACGTTGCGGTTGATCCAAAAATATGCGCAGCAGGCGATATTCCGCGCCGCTCAAGGAGACGACCGTTCCGTCCCGATCGAGCAAGTGCCGACCTGTGACGCTCAACACCCAGTCGCCAAATCTGATGGTCGGCGCCGTCTCCGTGATGCGCATGTTGGGCGGCAGCATGCGCGTCCGTCGCAATACCGCGCGAATGCGCGCCACAAGCTCGCGCGCCGCAAACGGCTTCGTGATGTAATCGTCCGCCCCCATCTCAAGGCCAATGACCCGATCCGCCTCCTCATTGCGGGCCGTCAGCATCAAAATGGGAATTGCTTTCGCCTTGCCGAGCACGCGCAGATCGCGACACAGAGTTAATCCGTCCTCGCCCTGCAACATCAAGTCAAGAACGATAAGGTCGATGGCGCTCGATTCGAGGGCCGCATTCATTCGCCGACCGTTGGCGACGGCCGTCACCTTGAAGCCGTGCTTCGAGAGGTAAGCCTCCAGCAATTCGCGGATGTCCTTGTCATCGTCAACGATAAGGATGTGATCGGGTTGTTGCATGTGTCCCCAAGATCATCGCCTGTTGGCGAACCAATAGCGGACTGATTTGTATCTTAGTGTATCCCCCGGCCCTTCGCACACAGAAACATAAGCGGAAAGGGCACTTGCGACACAACGCAGATACAGAACCGTAGTCAAATGTCCGGACATGGCTTTGCCGGAGGGCTCCTCAACGCTCACATCCGGAAGTCTGACTCATCGAAGAGGGACGAAACATGAGATCGTTGTTTCCAATTGCCGCAGCTCTTGTCATTTTCGGATGCTCCGCGACTTCGGCACAAAATGCGGTGCCGCCCAATATTGCAAATGCGGTGGCAAATCAAGATCGACCGGATGAGGATCGGCAAAGAGACGCGAATCGCAAACCCGCAGAAGTTCTGAGCTTTGTTGGCATCAAGAACGGCGAGAAGGTTGCAGACTTCATTCCCGGTAAGGGCTATTTCTCCCGCATATTGTCAAGCGCGGTCGGACCGCAGGGTCGTGTCTACGCCTTCGTTCCCGCGGAATTCGCAAGTTTCCTCAAACAACCGCTACCTGCGAACGGATCGATGCCCTATCCACAGTTTAAGAACGTTTCCATCATCGCTGGGCCGGTCAACGACTTCGCGGCGCCGGAGCCATTGGACCTGGTCTGGATTTCGTTGAATTATCATGACCTGCATGATCCATTCTTAGCCCCGGCCGACCTTGCAAAAATCAACAAGGCTATCTTTGCGGCATTAAAACCAGGTGGACGCTACGTCATCATCGATCACTCCGCGGAAGCCGGCTCCGGCTTACGCGACACCAACACACTGCATCGCATCGATGAGGCCGTGGCCAAATCAGAAGTGGCGGCGGCAGGTTTCAGACTCGCGGCCGAGAGTGACTTGCTTCACAATGCCGACGATCCCCGCACCGCTAATGTGCGCGATCCGGCGATTCGCGGCAAGACGGAACAATTCATCCTGATTTTCAGAAAACCCAAGCACTGATTGGGTACACACATTGTGCTGGCGGCCTAGAGAAATATCACAACAGGTGACCGGAAAATGACTAAGACCGTTATTTTATCCATGTGTCTCGCAGCGTCCTCACTGTCGCTCACTGCCAGTGCCCAAAATGCCCGGGATGTGCGCCAGTATACGGAGGGCCCGGTCACTAACGTGACCACCCTACGAATTGAATACGGGCATTTTGAAGAGTACATCGATTGGCTGAATTCGACCTGGAAGCCGACCATGGAAGCGACCAAGAAAGCCGGGCTGATCATCGATTACAAGGTCTTCAAGCTCTTTCCAAAATCACCGGATCAGCCCAACGTAGTCCTCTGGATTACTTACAAGAACGGCGCGGCTGCTTTAGACAAAGGTGCCGAGCTTGAAGACGTGGCCAAGAAAGTCATCGGCAGCACCGAGTTTCAGAACAAGGCCAGAGTGGCCAGGACTGAATATAGAAAGCCTATAGGCAGTGAATTGTTTCGTGAAATTATTTTAAAGTGAAGTTGGTATACGTGCTTCAAGAAGCATGCGTCCCGGCGACTAAATCCTGCTTCCCATTCGGTGCCTGCGCGATCTATGCAGGGTTGACGTAGCATGCGTGCGAACATTTGCAAATGTCGTTTTGACCGCAGGGGGATGATCGGCCGATGATTACTATATGGCTGGCATTATGCGATACAAGCGCGTGACACAGCGCGGTGCCCTCGAGCCCACGCTAGATCCTGAAGACTGGGAGAATTTTCGCGCTCTCGCGCGCGAAATGGTAGACACCACGGTCGATGACCTGAAAGGGTTGCCTACTCGGCACGCTTGGCGACCCCTTTCGCAACAGGACAAGGCCCCGTTTGCAACACCCATGCCGCAAGAAGGCAAAGGACTGCGGGCGGCGTACCAGGATTTCTTGGAGTTTGTAAAACCCTTTCCCTTCGGTATGTTTACGCCGCGCTTCTGGGGCTGGGCAGGGGGCACCGGGACGAGCGATGGTGTGCTAGCGACCTTGCTCAATGCCGCGTTTCATTCACCTATCGTTATCCATCACCACGCTGGAACCTGGGTCGAGCTACAAGTGCTGGAGTGGTTCCGCGAGACGTTCTCCTTTCCGAAAACCACCAAGGGCAATCTGACCAGTGGCGGCTCGCTCGCGAACTTTATTGGGCTTGCAGTGGCGCGCCATCAGAGGGGTGGCAAGAGTATACGAGCCAAGGGTTTGCGAGGAAGGCAGTTGACCGTTTATGGCTCCGCCGCTACCCACTTTTCCATCTCTAAGGCGCTTGACATGCTGGGTCTGGGAAGTGATGCATTTCGCGTGATCCCGGTCACTGATCGTTTTGAAATTGATTTGGCGGCGTTGAAAAAAGTCGTCGCGCGAGACCGCAAGCGTGGGCTAACGCCCATCGCCGTGATTGGCACTGCAGGCACCGTCGGTACAGGCGCGATCGATCCCTTGGACGCCCTCGCGGATTTCGCGAGCAAAGAGAGCCTTTGGTTTCATGTAGACGGAGCAATCGGCGCGGCAGCCGCCTTCTCCGACAAGCATAAAGGGCTGTTGAAGGGGATCGCGCGGGCGGATTCGCTCGCTTTCGACCTTCATAAGTGGTTCTCCCAACCCTACGACGTTGGCTGCATCTTGGTGGCAGATGGTCTAGCGCTCGAGGGCGCCTTCGCCTATCAATCATCTTACACCAGCGCGGTGCCCGGCTCTCTCACTGACACACCCGTGATTTTCGCGAACCGGGGGCCCGAACTCTCGCGGGCATTGCGTGGGTTGCCGTTCTGGATTTCCATGAAGACTCACGGCGCCGCTAAATTTGGCCAAATGGTGGATAAGAATATTGGTCAGGCCCGCTTTCTCGAGCAGCTGATCAATGACAGCCCCGTCTTAGAGCTTCTGGCCTCGGGGCCGCTTTCGATCGTCAATTTTCGCTACCGAGGCAAAAAAGGCCTGCGGCTGAAATCTATGAACCGGCTCAATGAGCGTCTCGTCGGCGAGATTCAAAAACGAGGTATCGGCATCCCGTCGCTTTACACCATCGGCGGGAAATCGTGTGTGAGGGTTTGCAATTTAAACCAACGGAGCCAACGCTCGGACCTTCGAGCGCTCGTTCAGGCCTGTGAGCAAATAGGAGCGGAGCTGGAGGATTAGGACCAGCGCCTTGTGCATGTCTCGCGGATTTGCTGCCAACGGTAGCTTTTGCGCAGCCAGTGGTATCGTTCGGGAAATTGCATTGAGCAATACTTAAGATCGATGATCGAAGTTGACTAGGAAGGCGCCTCTGCCGATACCTGATCGCCCCTCTAATATTGTGCGGCCTGGTAACGGTCGCACTGGCCCAACCGGCGCCGGCGCGCCACAGGGTCGCCGTTTTAATCTTCAATGGCGCCGAGATCATCGACTACGCAGGACCATACGAGGTTTTCAGCGCAGAGAGCGATCAATTCGAGATCTACACGGTCGCATCGACCGCAAAACCCGTGGTCACCGGCGCAGGGATGACCGTGCTCGCACAATACAGCTACCTTACCGCTCCCCCAGCTGACGTCGTGATCATCCCCGGTGGAATGGTTGAAGAGGTTGAGCATGATAGGGCGACCCTTGATTGGATCAAGGCCCAGGCCGCGCATGCGCGATTCACGATGTCTGTCTGTAACGGTGCCTTCATACTCGCCAACACCGGGCTGCTCGACGGACTGACGGCAACGACGACACGGCAAAATATCCCCATCCTGCAAGCGCAACATCCGCAGATCAAAGTCGTGCGTGACCAACGCTTCGTTGACAACGGCAAGATCATCACCACAGGGGGACTTTCCGCCGGCCTCGACGGGGCGTTGCACGTGGTTGGCCGAATGCTCGGCGAAGGAGAGGCGCAGGACGACGCTTTGTACTTGGAGTATGACGCAAGTCACCAGCATAACTATCTTCCCGGCACGTTTGCCATAAACGTCCTTCCGGACATCGGTCCGAAGCTTGCCAAGCTCGGCGATTGGTCAACTCTCAGAACGCAGGGCGATGCTAAACACTGGGAACTTAGCGAGCAGGCTTATTCGCAGCTCGGTTTGGCGGCCCTGGAAAAGCAGGTGCAGGCCATCTTTCGCGACACGGGACATCGGACCGCGACTTCCGCTCCTGCCACCGACTCAGCGAAGAGTGGCCTAAGCTATTGGAGTTTTAAAGATGCCAATGGCGCTGCGTGGCGCGCCTCGGTCGATGTTCGACCGTCGGGAACTCACGCCGGCCAGTTTGTCCTCTCAGTCGCGGTGACACGGGCCGGCTGACGTTCAAAGAAACGCAACGCTGACCGATCAGCACAGGATCGCAGCACTCATCCCGAAGTGCTGAGAGATGGAACGAAGGGGCTCGCCTGGTGCGAGTCTCGATATTCCGCGAGCGCCTTGAGGTAGGGCCTCATCCCAGATGCTCATGCCGAGCGGGGGAATCCTTGACACGAATCAGATCTATGTGGCGCCTCAGCGTCGCCGGCAGATTCTCCGAATTGTCGAAGCCGACATGGATTGCTACCAGCCTGCCCGATTCATCGAGAATGAAGAGTGTAGGTAACACCTTGAGGCCCAAGCTCCCGGCGGCCATTCCCTTGGCGGCGCCATTGGTTCTGATGTCGTCGATTTCCGACGATAGTGGAAGGTTGTGTCGTTGCAGGAATGATCTGGCTTTTCCGGGCGTGTCGCCGCCGTAGCCCGCGTTTAGCGAAATGATGGCGACTTTTGGATCGTCTCGATAAGCATCTACCAAGGCTGCAATCTTTGGCATTTCCGCAAGACAGGGCGGACACCAAGTGGCCCAGTAGGACAGCACTACCACGCGACCGCGCCACGAATCGGAACTGATCTCCTTGCCCTCGAGTGTGCGCACGGAAAACGGTGCAATCGCGCGGTCGACAGTCTGGTACGCGCGCTCATCCTCGAGCGAGGGAACCACGCGAAATGCGCTAAAACCGGCCGCCGCCACAGCGAAAGCGGCAATCGCGACTGCGCCGCCAATCCGTCGCTGGGATTTGAACCAACGGGCGATCAGTGCCGCAGCGACGGTGATGGCGGCGGTCACGCAATACAGCAGAAGATAGAGCTGATCGGTGAACGCCAGGTCAAAATAGCTCAGCAGCAGCGCAGGAATTATGCCGCCGAGTGCGACGGCCGTACCCGTGCGCCAACTTCCCGGTGTGTCGTCCTTCGGCGAGAGCATCGCAGCGACGAAAAATCCGCCGAACGCCACCATCAGAATGGGGCGGATGTCCTGATTTTGTTGCAGCAGGAACGCTGCGAGAACCGACGCCAATGAGCCCAAGCCTAAGGCGATCGACGCAATCAGGCGCAGGGACAAACTTCGTTTACTTCGATTTCTCATTACATCAAAACACCGCTAGGCAAATCTGGTTGCGGCTCACGGCCGCGTGGTGGCGGACTTAGGCAATCGCGATCTGGAAAGAGGGATGTGACTGCCCTCGGAAGAGGATCGCATGTAGGTACGCATGCCCCCATCCTTACGATGGCTCGCTGTTACCAGATGTCACTAAAGTGTTCTGGCCACGCGGAACCCGAAGGAGTTGGCCCAAGTGGACGCGGGGAGCCCGCGGCGGCTAGCCGAGCTGAGGAAGCGGAAAGACAGGTCCCAGGAACCGCCACGCGTAACGTGCCCACCGCAGTCTCCCGACTGCCACGCCGTGCCATCAGTAGGCGCGCCGCTGTAGTTGGCGTTCCAGCAGTCTTCATTCCATTGAAAGACATTGCCGAGCATATCGTAGAGGCCGAATTGGTTCGGCTGAAAACTTCCAACCGGCGACGTGAATGCATACCCGTCGCGGCACGCTCGATTCACCCCGCTATTATCGCGAGGATACTGCTCACTGTAATCCAGATCAGCAACATTGCTGTAGCGGCAGAGCTGCTCAGGATTATCGCTACCGTAACGCGCCGTCATCGTTCCCGCGCGCGCCGCGTATTCCCACTCAGCCTCCGTTGGTAAGCGGTAGATATGGCCCGTCTTGGCGCTCAGCCAAGCCACATAGGCCTGCGCATCGTCCCAGCTGACACAGACGACTGGGTGGCGTCCGGTCTGCGAAAATCCCGGATAACGCCAATTGACGCCGGTCACAACACTCTGGCCGCTGCTGTCCGCATTTAAGGTATAGCAGCTTTCGTGGTCCGGCCGATTTGTCTCCGCCACAAACCGCGCGTACTCATCTCGCGTCACGTCAAATCTGGCAATGGCGAGCTTGTGTGGGATCGTGACCGAGTGCTGCGGTGCCGAGCGTCCGCGAAATTGATTCGGTAGATTCAAACGCTCTTCTTCCCCCGGTGCAGCCCCCATGATGAAGCTGCCTGGCGGTAGCACCACCATGTCGGGGCAGCCGTCCGAACAGTCACGGAACGATGTTCCGGCAGCGGGCGCTTTCGCATGTGCCGGCGGCGATGCGCTCATCCAGCCGCATACAGTGCACGAAACCGCGAGAAGAACTGCTATCCGCCTGATCATGACGCGCTCCGCCGCACACCTTGAGATCTTTTGCGGCGCCAACACGCGCCTCAACTGGGCGCTGGCGGCAGACACCGTGCCCGGGTCGGGCGCCCTCGCCGCTCGCATGGTCTCGTTACATAACCCTGTACTTCTTAAAAGCATCAACTACGCTTTGACCGGACTCGATATCTGGGAGTTTGTATCGACGCGCGCGCTTTGGACGCTGGCAACAATTTCACTTTAAAATACTTTCACGCAACAATTCACTGCCGATACGCTTTCTGACCCAAAAACACACACCCAATTGCCGAGATGTCACAACAACGAGTTTGGTCGGGGATTACATCCGGGTATAGAACGATTGTGCCGACCGCCTGTCCGACGGCATGTTACGGGCTATTAGTTCGGTGTTCAGGGCTCATCGCACCGTTCGAATGGCGACTCTTCGGGCCACGAACAGCATCGCGATGCCGATATAGATCTCGCCGAAAAATACGAGATTTGTGAATAATCCCAGTGGGCGAAAGGAAGGGCTGATACCAAAGTCGGCCCTGGTGAGCCAAGCTCGCAATCAAACTCTGCATTTCGCCGGCGGTTCCATTGCCATGATCGCCGAGTAGATAAGTAGCGGCATATAGAGCCGTGAAAGCAGGATCATCCACACTAGCAGTGCAATTTTTTATCAAAGACACCTGTGTAATGATGGCTTACCTGATTAGACAAAGTCCCGGGAATTTAGCGGACTGGCAGAAACGTTTGAGGACGCTCGCCTTTCAGGGATGACTTGCAGCCAACACACTCGGGTCCAGTGCTTGTCCGCGGAGAAAAACCTTCTCGATTTGTTGGCAGGCCTGGATGGTTTTCCTGGGATCAGCATGCACTAGCAGCAGGTTTGCGCGCTTCCCATCTTGCACCGTGCCAATCTCATTATCGAGTTTCAGAGCGCGTGCATTGCTCAGCGTCGGCGCCTGAAAGATTTGCTCGGGAGTTTTGCCGGCATCGGCGAGGCGGCGTATTTCCAAAAAGCCCTTGAGTCCCGGAGGATTCGCGTAGGTCGGTGAGCTCGGGGTGTCCGTTCCAAACAGCAGGCGAGCCTCGTGTTGTGCCATATACCCGGTGGCGGCGGCCACTCTGCGGATCGGAGTCCGAAGCATGGTGACAGCCACGGACGGCGAGGCGAGTTCGGGCAACGGAGTGCCATCCACCCGATTGTTGTAGCTTTCGATGTACGTGTGGATGCTATCGAAGGTCCGGGAACCATGAGGATGGCGCGCCGGTTTGGGACCTAATTTGACTTGCTAGAAGTGTGGCGCACCGAACGATGCTCTTTTCACGCGCGCGCCGCCGCGCTCACCCAGTGGCCTGGCGCGAGGCCGAATGCTTTCTTGAATTGACGCGTCATGTGGCTCTGATCGGCGAACCCCGCTCGGAATGAGGCTTCCACCAAAGGCGTGCCACCAAGTATCAGACGACGCACGAAAGTCAGCTGGCGCATGGTGCGGTACCGGCTGGGGCTCGTGCCAAAGGCCGCGCGGAATTGGCGCGCCAAGGTCCAACGATCCAGCTTCGCGGCCTTTTCCAGCGATTCCAGACTGTGGCGTCGGGCCGGATCGGCGGCAATCATCGCGCGTGCGCGATTCAGCCCTTCCATCGATAGACGGATCGAGCCGGTGGGGCGCCGGCATGCGGCCATCAATGCTTCGAGGGAAAGATCGACAATTTCGATTCTACCAAGCTCGTCGATCTCGTCGTCGAGGTCCCATAAGCGCCTGAATCCGGCCAACTGCCGCGCCGATAAGGACACGATGGGTTCGGAAACGAACGGCAGGGCTTTTCCCCCTAACGCCTCCTGCACCAACACCGGATCCAGATAAATGATCCGGTAGCGAAATCCCTCCTCGGTGCCGGGGGCGCCGTCGTGCGCCTCATCCGGATGCAGAATGTGGCATTGGCCGGGTAAGGAATACCGCCGCTCGCCGCGATAGCGAAACGTTTGTACCCCGGCCAGCGTAAGACCGATGGCATAGGTGTCGTGCCGGTGCAGGCTGAACGACTTGCCTTTCAAGACCGCCTCCAGCCGCTCGATGCCTTCGCCGCCGCGGCCGGAAATCAGCCGGTCAACTCGGTGGCGCAGCTGCCCTAAGTTGCACAACCGTTCAAGATCGGTGGGTCGATAGTCGGCCACAGTGCTGCACATGATGCGTAGCGTAACCCTCCCATGTGGGGCAAGCCAACCGTTGCGGCCGGAATGAAGCCACAATATGACAGTACCCGCCTTTGACGATCGCGATGGCTTCATCTGGCTGAATGGCGCGTGCGTCGCGTGGCGGAACGCGCGCGTTCACGTGCTGAACCATGGTTTGCACTACGGATCGTGCGTTTTCGACGGCGAGCGCTCCTATGAAAGTCGCATCTTTCGCTCGAGAGACCACTCGCAGCGCCTGCTGAACTCGGCCGAGCTGCTCGATATGCGCATTCCTTACAGCCTTGAGCAACTCGAAGCGGCAAAGTCGCGGATTCTCGAGCTCGCCGGCGGCGGAGATCATTACGTTCGCTCCTTTGCCTGGCGTGGAAGCGAAATGATGGCGCTCAGCTCGCAAAACTCGCGCGTCCACGTCGCGGTGGCCGCGTGGCCGTGGCCATCGATGTTCGATCCGGAAACGAAGATGAAAGGCATCACCCTGGATATCGCCGACTACCGGCGGCCGGGTCCGCGCTGTGCCCCGGTTCAAGCAAAGGCCGGCGGACTGTACGTCACGGCCACCCTGTCCAAACATGCCGCTGAACGCCGGGGTTGTGCCGATGCCCTGATGCTCGATTGGGAGGGCTTGGTCGCCGAATGCACCGGAGCGAACATATTTTTCGTTGCCAACGGCGTCCTGCACACGCCGACCGCCGACCGCTTTTTGAATGGCCTTACTCGTCAAACCCTCGTTGCGCTCGCTGCCCAGCTCGACATCGTGGTCGCTGAGCGCCGCATCGCCCTGAGCGAGCTTGCGCGCTTCAGCGAATGTTTCATCTGCGGCACGGCGGCCGAGATCACCCCGGTGGCCAAAATCGGCGCATACACGTTCAATCCGGGAAGAATGACGCAAACATTGATCGATGCCTATGCCTCCAAGGTTCGCGAGGCGCCCGCCTGCGCAGCGTAAAGCGGACCATGGGTACCCGCATTGTTTGCAGCCTGGCGGCAGCGAACGGGTCCGATTATTTTCAATTCCTCAAGCGAGTGACACTGTGCGAAAACTTCTGATCGTCCCGATGGCGCTCACCACGGTGACCTGCCTTTCCCTGACGCTCGCCGCGGCGGCAGTGTCTCAAGTTGCCCCACCGGCCACCCCCGAGCACAGGGTCGTCGACATCCACCATGGCAAGCCGGTCCAGGATCCCTATCGGTGGCTCGAGGAGACGAGGGCCCCCGCTGTGGAGCAGTGGATCGACGCGCAGAATGCCTACACCGATTCCGTCATGAGCGGCTTTCAGGATCACGGCGCGATCATCGAGCGTGCCCGCCAGCTCTCCCTGACATCTGCCCAGCGCTCCGAACCGCAAATCGTCGCCAATGTACTCTTCTACCTGCGACAAACTCCGCCACAGCCGTACGCCGTGCTCGTGGCCGAAGCGTGGCCAAACGGAGAATCCAAAGTGATCGTCGACCCGAATGCCACCCAAAGCGACACGGCCATCAGCGATTTCTGGCCTTCGCCCGACGGCACGCAAGTGGCGTATGGGACCGCCGAGAGGGGGACGGAAAGCACCACCATCCATTTTGTCGAGGTGTCGAGCGGCCGGGTCATGCCGGATGCCCTGCCGTATGCAGGTGGCGGCACGACACCGCAGTCGCTCGCATGGGATGCGGATGGAAAGGGTGTCACGTATGTGCGCCTGCCGCTGCCCGGCAGCGTGCCGATCGCCCGCGCGCAATTCAACGCTCAGCTGTATCACCATGCCCTCGGCACGCAGGCCAGCGCCGACACCGCTGAGCGCGGCGGCCCACCCTCGCCGCTTGCCGAACACAAGCTGATCAGCTCGGCTCATGGCGGCCATGCGGCCGCGTTCATCTATTACGGCGATGGCAACTACGAAAGCGTGTATCTGAGATCGGCGCACACGTGGCGCAAGGTGCTCGGCATCGACGAGCGGGTGCGCACGGTCGACAGCGAGACCGGAGGTGGCGCCACGTGGGACGGTGATCGTCTGCTGCTCTTGACCTATCGAGAGGCACCTCGAGGTCGACTCTTGGCGCTCGACCGCGACGGCCACCCCCACGTGGTTTTGCCGCAGCAGGACTGGGCAATGAACGGCGTGGCGGCAATCAAGGAAGGCTTTTTGCTGGTGGAAACCCGCGGACCGGACTGGCGCGTGCGGCAGTTCAACAGCGACGGCGAGCTCGTACGCACAGTCCCATTGCCGTCAAGCGGGATCGGCATCAACGCGATCGCCAGCACCGAAGACTCCTCCGTCGCTTTGATCAGCTACTCTGGCTGGTCGGTGCCCCCGCGCTGGGTGAAATTCGATGGCGCGAGCGGCACGGTCACGACGGAATTCGAAGTCAAACCGGCAGGGGATTACTCCCAGTTGCACACGTGGCGGCTGGACGCCCTCTCCACCGGAGGCGTGCGTGTGCCGATCACGGTGTTGGCACTCGGGGATCCGCGCCGCGACGGAGAACGCCCCACGATTTTGAGCGCCTACGGCCACCAAGGCCGCGTTCGGCAGCCGTCTTTCATCTCTGCGGTGCTCGCTTGGCTCGAGCGGGGCGGCGTTTACGCCTATGCCAATATCCGCGGAGGCGGCGAATACGGCGAGGGCTGGCACGCGGACGGTAGCCGCGCAAACGTGCAGCACCGCTTCGATGACTTGCATGCCGCGGCGCGGGCACTGGTGGATGCTCGCTGGACCGACGCTGAGCACCTAGGCATCGTCGGTCGCTCCGCCGGGGGGTTGCTCATGGGTGCCGCCCTGACTCAACACCCGGCGGATTATCGCGCGGTGGTCAGCTTCGTTGGTTTATATGACATGCTGCGCTTGGATCGCTGGCCCAACGGGGTGTACGGCAGCTACGAGTTCGGCGAGGCGAAGAATGCCGCCGAGTTCGCATGGCTCAACGCCTACTCGCCTCAGCAGCAAGTGCGTCCCGGCACCGCATATCCGGCCGTGTTGCTCATCACCGCCGACAATGATCCGCGCGTCGCCTCATGGCAGTCGAGCAAGTTTGCGGCGGCGCTGCAGAAGGCCAACACCTCGCCGCGGCCGATCCTGCTGATCACACGCCGGGGTGAAGGGCATGGCGTCAGCTCTTCATTCAGTCAGCGCGTGGGAAATATTGGTGCGGAACTTGGCTTTTTCGCCGAAGAGCTCGGTCTGGCACAGTCGGTTTCGCCGCCCTCACATCTAAACGAGACTCCACATTGATCCGCGCGCGACACTTCTTTAGCGCTTCGGTCTCGCTTGGCGCCTTACATCACCCGGTGTTTCTTGAAGGCATCGACAACACTTTGACCGGACTCTATGTCTTTGCGGACGCTCAATTCTAATTGAGCCTTGGCAAAGGCCCGGTTGAGGATCTCTCCTTCGGCCTCGTGGGGAATGACACAGACGCCGTCGTCGTCGCCGAAGATCAGATCGCCCGGTCTGATCCGCACCTTGCCGATGGTGATCGAGCAGCGAAAGTCCACCACATTGTGGCGCCCTTGCAATCCGTACGCGTGAAAACCGTGAGCAAAGGCGGGAAGGTTCAGAGCCAGGATGCCGTTGCCATCGCGCAGATGCGCATCGATCACCACGCCCGCGGCACCCAACTTCTGCGCCCGCGTCACCAACATGTCCCCCAATCTTGCCGCGTGCGTTGGGCCGCCGCTGGCGATATAGACCTCGTTGGGACGAAGCGCCTCGATGGATTCGAACATCAAACCAAACGGCTGCGCATCGAAGCGCGCTGGCTCCCCATACTCGACCGGGGGTTCATCCTGAACCGGCATGGCACGACCGATCAGCACCATACCGCTGCACACCGGGCGGATATGCGGCGGCAGCATGGGGTAACGAAACCCCAGCTGCTCCATCACGTCGCTGATGGGAGGAGTCGACAGTTCCTTCCGGATCCAAGCGAATAGCTGCTCCTCCGACTCCCGCTGCGCCATCACTGATGCCTCTCTAGGGTATGCGACAGGAACTCTGACTCTCGACTCACTTTAAAATGAGCTCCCGTATCAACTCACCACCCAGAGGTCTTCGGTATTCACTGCGGCCCACTCGGGCCTTGTTCTGAACTTCGATGCTGCCGATGACCTTCGTGGCCACCGCTTCCAGCTCGACGCTCTTATCCAAAGCCGCCATATTTTTATACGTGATCCACAACATGATATTGGGCCCATCGGGCGATTTGGGGATGGGCGGCAACGGATCGAATTTACCCGCCATAAAGACCTTGTAGTCGAGGATCAGCCCAGCCTTCTTCGAAGCCTCCATGGTGGGCTTCCAGAGGGTATTCAGCCAGTCGACGTACTCTTCGAAATGGCCATATTGAACTTGTAGATAGGTCACGCTCGTGACCGCGCCCTCACTGTACTGAGGCTGGTCCGCGGCACGCGCGGTCAGCGAAAGTGAAGATACTGCGAGACAAAGGCGGAAGATCATCGTCTTGGTCATTAGATTTCATCCGTTGTGGATTGTTGTGGAGGGGCCCTTTCGCGTACCGAGGGCGGCAAGGCTAGGAAAAGACGCCGTAACCCGTCTTGAATGATTGTGCATTCACTCGGCATCGCCATCATGCACAACCATTCAAGACCCGCCGTGCGGCCCTCCCTAACCTTGCGACTCGCCGATGCGCTTCGGCGCAAACCTAAGAGAGGCCGGTGGGCGCGCACATACAAAGCCAGAAATACGTCCGATTTGAAAGCGGTGTTCGCGCGGCCTACGGCCGTTGGAACGGCGATCTCATTGAGGAACTCGCCGGCTCGATCTATTCGAACCCGACACCGACGGGGGCGACGTATCCCGTTGAACAGGTGCGTCTGCTGGTCCCCTGCGAACCCTCCAAGGTGGTCGCGGTGGGCCTGAATTACGCCAGCCACCAGACATTCGTGAAATCTGCCGAAGGCGGGTTCACGACACCCAACGGCAAGCAGCTCGATATGTCCAAGCCCGTGATTTTCGCCAAATTCCCCAGCTGTCTGATTGCCGACGGCGCGAATATCGTCTTTCCGCCAGGAGCAAGCAACGTCCATTTCGAGGGCGAGTTGGCGCTCGTGGTGGGAAAAAGGGCAACCCGCGTTAGCGAGAGCGATGCCAAAAATTATGTCTTCGGGGTGTCTATCTGCAACGACCTTGTCGACCGCGAGTGGCTGTTGAACGATCTTCAATGGTTCCGCGCCAAAGGCTCGGATACCTTTGGTCCCATGGGCCCGGCGATCGTCACAGGCCTTGACTATTCCAACCTGCGCTTACGCACTTGGGTCAATGGCGACTTACGGCAGGATTCCTCGACAAGGGAGCTGGTCTATTCTCCCGACAAGCTGCTGAGCTATGTTTCACAATTTGTAACTCTGATGCCCGGCGACGTGATCTTTACGGGTACTCCGGGAAAAACGCAGCAGGTGACCTACGGGGACTTGGTCGAGATCGAGATCGAAAGCGTCGGACGTCTGCGCAATTCAGTGGCTGTCCGATAGCAACAGGATGTCAGGAGAATTGCCATAACGTCGGAAGCAATGCGCAAATATCTGGCCACGCACGCTCCGGAGCTCGAGGTTGTCGATCTGACCGAGGCGCATACGACCGCTTACATCTCGCGCGAATGGAAAGTCCTGCCCGCCCAAGTCGCCAAGACGCTGACGTTGCGCGTCGGTGATGAGGCGGTGATCGTCGTGACCTGCGGCGATTCGCGGCTCGACAACCGCAAAGTCAAGGAGCAGCTTGGCGGCAAAGGTCACATGATGCCGGGCTCTGAGGCCTCTGAGATTACCGGTCACCCTGTGGGCGCAATTACTCCGCTCTTCCTTGCTATGTCTATGCCTGTTTTCTTCGACATTCAGCTAAAGCGTTTCGCTGAGGTCGTGACCGCGGGTGGCTCGACCCACGCAGCCATTCGAGTCCCGCCTGCTCGCTTAGCTCAGCTCACGGGCGCTAGGTGGGTCGATGTCTGCAAAGAAATATAGGCGATTCTTGAACGTACGCGGCTTGCGCTCCAATGGCTTCGCGGGCTGGCGAGTGCTGGGAAATAGGGTTAAGGCCGGAGTGTGCATCCTAGGACGGTGGGCATTACGTTCAATCAACGCTTTGCGCTCAAGAACGCTGCAAACGCCCGCAAGGCATTGCAAAAGGAGCGTAACCGTAAGCTGCGCCGTCCTGACCATCCAATCGATGCCCACAGGAGTTTTTCTTGAACAAGACTTCAATTACCTCGCCTGAACTCGCGCCGCCCGTTGGCCCGTTTTCCCAGGCGATCGAAGTCGGTGGTTTCATTTACTTCAGCGGTCAGGTCGGCCAAGACCCGGCCACTGGCAAGGTGGTCGAGGGGGGTATTGTGGCCGAGACAGAGCGCATATTCCGCAACCTCGCGGCGGTTCTCGAGGCCGCCGACAGGAGTTTCGATCACGTTGCGCGCGCCGGAGTCTATCTCACGAGTATGAGTGACTTCGTCGCGATGAATGGCGTCTACGCAAGGTATTTCAGCCTGCCCTTTCCCGCCCGCACGACGATCGCGGTGGCCGCGCTGCCGCTAGGGGCCTGCGTTGAGATCGACCTCGTGGTCAAGGCTTGAGGGGACCGAACGAAGGTTGATCTTATGAAGTACACATTTCACATCGTCGATGTTTTCGGTGCGACGCCGTTCGGCGGCAATCAGCTCGCAGTTCTGCCTGACGCGGCCGGCATTTCGACCGAGGGTATGCAGAAGATTGCCCGCGAACTCAATTTCGGCGAGACGACGCTTGGGATCAGTCACCCTCCTCATCCGCACATAGGCGAAGCGCATCATTTGCTTTCTAGACCGTGCGAAACAGGCCACGCCGGCACGGCGGTTCCTCGAAACAGGTTCACGACGCTTGTTTGCTGTTGCCCCGGCGTCTGTAGTAGCATCGACGTTGGATGTCGGAGATATAATCTGCAGCGCGAATGCTTGAGGGTGTCGGTTTGGAAACCTGAGACCCCGGCTGGGCAAACAGGAGTATGAATTGACCAAATCATTGCCTGGCTTAGTGCTAGCGGCTCGGGTTCCGGAAGTGCTGGCAACACTGACCTTGCTCGGCATTTGGCTAACTGCCACAGTGAAGGCGCAGTCGCCCGCTACCCCGCCGCGCCCCACCGGCGCGCTGTTTCGCGACTGCTCGAGTTGCCCAGAGATGGTGGTGCTCCCGGCGGGTTCATTCACGATGGGTTCCACGATGAAGGATAAATCCTGGGCCGCAAACCACGGCGCCTCGCTGGAATCGGTTTCTGATGAATCCCCGCAACATACCGTATCTCTACGATCGTTTGCCTTGGGCAAGTACCAGGTAACCCGAGGCGAATATGCGGCATTCGTTCGCGACACCGCCTATCCCGCGGGTGATGGATGCGGTGTAGACAGCTACAAATGGGATAAGCAGCCAGGCCTCAGTTGGCGAAGTCCAGGCTTCGAGCAGAGCGACCGGGACCCGGTTGTGTGCGTAAGTTGGCAGGACGCCCACGCGTTTATTGCGTGGCTGAACGGCAAAGTGGCTCGGTCCAGCTCAATGAAAGGCGACGGCCCATATAGGCTGCCCAGCGAGTCGGAATGGGAATACGCCGCCCGAGCGGGAACCAGCACACGCTTCTGGTGGGGCAATGAGGACACCGGAGCCTCGGATCATGCCTGGTACAAGGGCAATGCAGGCGCTAAAACTCAGCCCGTGGGTTTGAAGCCCGCCAACGCGTTCGGACTCCACGACATGGTCGGGAATGTCTGGCAATGGACCGAGGACTGCTACGCCGATACCTACGCCAACGCAAGCGCCAACGGCAGTGCCAATGAAACGCCGGCTAATTGCATGCGCGTCGATCGCGGCAGTTCGTGGTTATATCCCGCGTGGCTTCTGCGCTCGGCCACGCGCGAGAGAAATCCCCCCGATTTTCGCGACGCAATTATGGGCTTTCGCCTGGCACGAACGCTCCCCTAGTTGGCGTAGATAAGCCGTCGCTTTAAGGATAGACAAGCATGCCGACATGCCGAATTGTGTTCTGCCTCGTGGCTTTGATGTTCTCCGAGGTTGTGGATGCACAGCGAGTCGAGGTGCTGGGTCCTCAGGTACGTAAATATTTGCGCGTGCAGACACCCAAGGTGATTCTTGAACATATTCAAATCATCGACGGTACGGGCGCCGCGCCCAGTGCAGACAAGAATATTGTTATCGCAGACGGGAAAATTATTTCAATATCAACCGGCACAGACGAAGCCGCCGTTGATGGCGTCACGATCTTCAATTTGCGCGGCTATTCCGTCATGCCGGGTATTGTCGGCATGCATAGCACGATGTTCTATCTGGCGCGGCCAAATCTCGCTTCCGATGCCAGCTTCGAGAGGCCGAACCAATTTCTGCACATGCCCTTCTCTGCGCCTCGCCTATCTCTTGCGAACGGTGTGACGACCATGCGTACTACGGGAAGCGTCGAACCTAATACGGACCTGCGGCTCAGACAAGCCATTGAAAAAGGCATTTATCCCGGCCCGCACATCGATGTCACGGGACCGTATCTGGATGGCCCGAACACGGCGATTCTCCAGATGCAGGAACTGACCGGGCCTGAAGATGCACGGCAAACGTGGCATTTTGGGCAGATCGAGGCGTGACATCGTTCGGTGCCAGCGCGCGAGAGTCCGCTGCGTCTTCCGCATACTTTCGGAAACCGGGACGCAAATATAGCTGCCGCCAAGACACGTAATCTGCATGGAACCTTCGCGTCCGCGAGGCTCCCTGCTCACATCTTTGCCAGTACCATAGTTCACTTGTGCAAATGGCCCTCGGTTCACATCCAGGACCAGTAACAACCGACTGCCCTTGGCAAGTTGTCGACTGACAAGCAATGTTTTTGTCGAGAGCAATCGTCTGTATTTTGTTTGGTTTCAGGAACCGGCGTCTGGTCATGGGGTCCCCGCGTTTTTGCTGTCGATTTTCCCGGTACGGAGACCCCGAATCTGTGCAGCGGCAGCGATGTCCTTTGGGCAAGCCATTGATGTGTCGGACGTTTCACCTTTCGTTCGGCCTGCCTCGGATCGTACGCTGCTTAAGCCAGACCACGCGACTACAGAACCTCGGTCAGTGAACGGCGCGCACGCCGAATACCTTCGGTATCCCTCCGGTAGAAAATCCATTGCTTTATCTTCTTGGATTTCAGCAGCCCGGCATCCGATAAGATCCGCAAGTGTTCGCTCGCAGTCGGCTGGGTCACTTCAAGTTTTTCGGCAATCCGGATGCCGCACACCCCATCATCGACCAGATCACCATCTTTTTGAGGTCGAAAATGTTTAACGGGATCCTTGAGCCATCGCAGGATAAGAACTCGCTTTTCACTGGAAAGGGCTCGAGCAACTTTGGGGTTCATAATTGGTACTTCGTCACTTAGCTAAGTATACTTACATAAATTGGCCACTGAGCAGGACCCAGGGACTATGATAAAACAACTGACGAAAATCTATCGATGTCGTGCGGGTGAAAGAGTTGCCCTATCGCCCTCCGGTGCCGGCGTCTCAGAATCGGAGACAACATGACTTCGGAGGAGAAACCGCCCGACGCGATTGTCCATCCGTACGCCACCCATCTCAATGTTTTGTTTCCCCACCTTGCAAAGGTCGATGTCCCCACTCTAGTCAGCACGGTCAAGGATCAATGGTTCAACCAGACCCTTTGCCAGGTGAATACATCGGTGGTACGGCTCGGCGTGATGCAAGGCGAGTATCACTGGCATAAGCACGACAAGAACGACGAGTTCTTCTGTCTGGAAGGCGAATTCTATGTGGACCTCGAGGAGCGCTCGCTTGCTTTAAGAGCTCGGGGGGGGGGTTGTTGTGCCGAAGGCAGTCTTTCATCGCACCCACGCGCCCCAGCGATGCGTCATCCTAATGGTCGAGAACGCCGGAATTGTACCGACCGGCGACTGAGTACAAGCGCTTTAGCAAGGAGTCGATGCCACGGCCCTGTCAGGCGCTCGACCCCCGGTGCACTCGCCAAACGCGGCTCAATCTCCACGAGGCGGTTGCAGGCACTCACTTGCAGGATTTTCGCCGGCGCAGGACTCGACGCACGATGCAGGGACGCCAGTATATTGGCACTTGGCGAAGTAACGATGTACAGTAGACTTGATTACCGACGTGCGATACAGGGTCAGAGAAACACCCCGCGTGAAATGAGAGGAGGCGGAATGGCACCCCGGACAATCCCTGGCACGAACGAAGTCGCGCGTCGCGAAGTCTCGGTCGCTGGATCCCCACAGGGTGCGTCCGTGCAGCGCAAAACTTTGGTTGGGCCGTGACGAACAATGCCACATACGCGCGCCTGATTGAGTTGCTCGATACCAATCGGGCGCGTTACCGACTCATTGATCACCCGCCGGAGGGTCGCACGGAGCTCGTAAGCCCAATGCGAGGCCATCCAGTTGCGCAAGCCGCAAAATGCATCATTGTGATGGTCAAGTTCGGCAAAAAGGTGACCAAATTCGTGCTCGCCGTCGTTCCGGGCGACGCGCGCGTCGATTTGAATGCCGTAAAGTCCCTCAAAGGAGGAACCTACGCCGGATTTGCCCCGCCTGACCGTGCCGAGGAATTGGCGGCCTCGGTTGTGGGCACAATTTTGCCGTTTGCCATGGACTCCAGATTGGAGTTGATCGCGGATCCTGGTCTCAAGCAGCACGACGAAATCTTTTTCAACGCGGCTCGGCTTGATCGCTCCATCGGATTGAAGATGGAAGACTACGTTCGCTTGGCAAATCCGCGCTTCGAGTCCATTTCAAACCCGCTTCGATAGCGGCAAATACGCGAGTCACTTCATGTACCAGTGGACTGTAGATGCCTTTGCCAGCGCCCCTTTTAAAGGCAATCCGGCATGCGTCGTACAGCCATTCGATCGTTGGCCGAGCGATCCGTGGATGCAGGCTCTGGCGGCCGAAAACCATCAATCCGAAACCGCCTTTCTGTTGAAGTCGGGAGATCCTTTTCGATTTGGATTGCGCTGGATGACGCCGACCAGCGAAGTACGGCTTTGCGGGCATGCAACCCTGGCTGCCGCGCATGTTCTTTTCACGGAACTGGACTTGCGGGGCGGCCAGTTAGTCTTCGACACGCTCTCGGGTGTGCTGACCGTCGAAAGGCAAAACGCGTTATATCGTATGGATTTTCCTGCGGAACGAGCGCGACGCGTCACAGCGCCGATGGATTTAGCGGACGCGATCGGCGTGGAGCCGATTGAGGTTTGGGTTGGCAGTTACCTCATTACTATTTTGTCTGATGAGCATAACGTGCGCGCGCTGCGCCCGGACTTGGTGGCAGTTGAGAAATTATGTGCGGCAGCTACCGGAGGGCGCGGGGATTTGGTCGTGGCATCCTTGGCGGATCCCGGTGCGGGATTCGATGTGGTCAGCCGCTTCTTTGCGCCGAGTGTGGGTGTGCCGGAAGACCCCGCAACCGGATCTGCACACTGTCTCATTGCACCTCTGTTTTCAGAAAAACTGGGGCGTGAAACTCTCCGATTCTTCCAAGCCTATCCGGGTCGCGGTGCCGAGATTCAGACGCACTTGCGCGGCGACCGGGTTATCTTGAGCGGCGCCGGCGTGACCGTGATCGAGAGTCGGCTGCGAATCGGTTCCGATGAGATTGCCTAAGGTAGTCAGGGCCGGCTCGGGACTGGTAATTCTAATCATGGGACAGGAATGAGGGGATTCGTGATAACCGCGGCATTCCTCGCGCTCCCTTCTGCCTAAGCCGATTACCAGGGTCGGGAGTACGTTTTGACGAGCGTTGTTCTCCCTAAGATGCTCGCGGGTTTCGCAAACTCACCTCTCAAAGCCCCCTCTTTTCTCGCCGATCCTGCGCGAGCAGGTTCCGCCGAAACCAAAGTGAAACCTCAATTCAATCCCAAGGCGACTGCGTGTGCACTCGCATGAGTCAAGACGGCGGCCTCGAAGCCCAGCGAGGAATACATGATGCCGGTGAGAATCGCGATCGCCGAATTCAATGCCAGTGCGGTGTATTGCACTGCTGGAGTTACCCCATCCGGCGATCCGCCGTGAAAGAGCATGACGAACACGAGAGCACTGACAAGCACGGCAGGAATAGTGCGCCGGCGAAAAGCGAGAACCAACCCGCTCATCAGGAACAGGTGAACGATCACCTCGGTCACAATGCCGCCAAACGGGATCGTTGCTATACGAACCAGCAGACCACCCGGATTTGCCGGCAGGCCCACCAGATGTCCCACTGCGACGCTAGCCGCTCCGACGAAGCTACCTACGCCGATCGATAGTCCTGTGACACGGCCATACGCGCGCCATGGCGCCGGCAGTCGGTATTCCCAAGAGCGCAGCAGTGGCATCGGTAAAGATGCCCGGTCCGCCCAGCGCAAGCCAAAGTGGGCGGCCAGTGCCGATACCAACCCTGTACTTAGCGCCAGGTAAATCATCAGGCGTACCAACGAAATGACCGCTGAATCGGAAGCGGCTAACAGGAAGGGAGCGAAAAGCGCGCCGGCGGCTGCAGCGGCGAGCGCGAGAGCCCAGGTGCGTCGTGAAACACGGACTACATCAGGATTCATGAATCATGACCATATAGAAATGACACCGCTCCAAGTACGTCTCCGCCGCTCGCACGCCGGGCTCGCATTCTGACCGGAGCTGTTCGCGTCGTGGGTTCGAATTTCTATAACCGGCCCCCGCTCGTTTCTCCACTTACCCCCAGGTCGGTTACACGTGGGAGGTGGTCCAATCGCTCATAGAAATCGCGGCACAATTCTATGGCCGATGGTCGGAGCCACCGAGGCCGTTCGTTGCAGAAAACCTGCCATTCGTTGCGGCTTCCGGGGGCCTGCGCACTCGCTCGCTGCGAAGCGCACGGCCCCACGGCACCGTCAGCGCCCGCCTAACGCTTGGTCCAAACGATCCTGGAATCGCCTGCGAAAGCGTCGGCTTAGCTTGAGACGGACCCCGGAATCCAGCACGATCTCGTACTCGCCGCTCTCCTGCAGCTCGAGTCCCCGGACCCGTTCGAGGTTAACTATGATCGAGCGGTGGATGCGCAAGAATTTGCGAGGGTCCATGTCCTGTTCAAGTTCCTGAATCGTCCTGCGCACGATGTGCATATCGTTGCCTAGGTGCAGGCACGCATAGGATCTCGCGGCCTCGATCCAATCGATTTCAGAGGTTTTCAAGAAAGTGTCTGCCCGCGGCTTTTTACTGCGATCCGACTAACCGGCTGGGCATGGTACGGGGATCCTCGGGCAAGTCTTCTCTTGGCGCGCTCGAGCGCGCGCTTGAAACGCGTGTCATTGAAAGGCTTCAAGATGTAATCGAGCGCGCCCGCCTCGAAGGCGCGCAGAGCATAAGCGTCGTAGGCAGTCACAAAGATGACGGTTTCCGGCAAATCCGCACCCAGCATCTCGAGCACGTCGAACCCGTCGCATTCGGGCATTTGCACATCCAAGAACACAAGCGCGGGCCGCGACCGCCTGATCTCCTCAATGGCCTCCAAGCCGGATTCGCATTCAATCACCGATGCGACATCTGGATCGCTGCGCAACAGTAGAGTCAGGTACCGACGCGCCGGAGCCTCGTCATCAACCACAAGGCTCGAATCGAGGCAAGTGGCCTGGCAGGCGAGGTGTTCATGACTGCTGTATGGGCAGTGTCACAATGACCTCGACGCCGCCATCTTGGGCCGGCTGCAGCAATAGGCTGGACCGGTCGCCATGGAGAATCTTAAGACGTGTACGCAGATTGCCGAGACCGACGCGGTGGCGAGCAAGCGCCATGTCCTCATGGTCCCAGGGACCGTCATTGTAAACCGTCAAATGAAGCGTTCCCTCGCGGCTCATGCCAGCGACGCGAACCTCGCCGCCTGATCGGCGCTTGGACACTCCGTGCTTGATCGCATTCTCAACCAACGGCTGCAGCAGCAGACTTGGGACTTGGACTTTGAGTAGCTCATCGGGAATGTCGATGCTCACCTTAAGGCGTTCGCCGAAACGTATTTTTTGGATGTCGATGTAGCGCTGCAGGTACTCTACCTCCTCCTGCAGCGTGACCTGTGCGCGGTGAGAGTCTTCCGAGGAGCGACGCAGAAGCTCGCTCAAGCCGACGATCATGCCAACTGCCGCTTCGCCGCGCCGGTCATAAACCAGACTGGCGATCGAATTCAGGGTGTTGAACATGAAGTGCGGGTCCATCTGGCTCCTGAGCGCGGCAAGTTGTGCTCGGGCGAGTTCCTCGTTCTGCCGCGCCATTTTTTCACGCGACTCCATCACGTACGTTGCCGCCAGGATCAGCGCATAGGCGATCACAAACGTCACGATCTGCTCGCGAAGCAGGTAGGGCCAGATGTCTACGAAGGCGGGCGGCGTTTTTCGCTGCCACGGATTGAAAAGGACCTGGAGCAGCGCCGACCAGCCTTCCGCCGTCGCGCTGATCGCGGCGAAGGTGGCGAGATGCAAGCTCAACGTCTTGAGAATCTCGCCGCGAACCATCGACCGGATACGGCGTACAGCGACAAAGATCCATCGCAGCTGCATGAGTTCGTCGAGCGCTTCAGTGGCCGCGCTTGGTTTTTCCCGCCCCCCGCGAGAGATGATCCTTATTGGACGCTTTCGCATCGGATTGCCAACTTCGATCCTGCCAAATCCTGGAGTCGCGTGCGTTCGCCCGTACTCTTACTTTACGGCGGCCGGGATGAGCGTGTACCAGTCACCGAAAGTGCAAGCGCCATTCAAGACGCCTTGAAGCGCGCCGGCAACAGCCACTGCACTGTAAAATTTTATCCAAATGCTGATCACAGCTTTAACTTGCCGCACGATGCAGAGGGCTGGCCGCGGCGTGTTGCGGGTTTCGCGGACGTCTTAACCACTTGGGCGAACGCCCAAATCATCCGCGTTTCCGGTGGCGACTTGGCTGCACGATTTTAGCGCGAGTGCGTCTTCTCGACCCCAAGCGGCCTGTGTCAGGGATGGGATTCGATGTGGCAGCGTTTCATGACTCGGCTTCTCGAAGAGACCGATGTCGAAGAGCGTTTCACCGAGCATGATCTTCGCGGCAAAGTCGGCGGCGATCTAGCCAGTATTGAGCGAGCCGCAGAATTGCTCGGTCACACGAGCCAAGAGATCACTAAGCGGTACTATCGTCGCAAGCCCGAAGTGGTCAAGCCCGTACGCTGACTCGCCGTTAGCCGCGAGAAGTTCAAACTTGACCGTGCGCGCACGCCGCGCGCCATGGCACTACGTCCAACTGCTCGCTCTCGCGTGAATGGGGGATTTCGCTTTTTCGCTTGCCGCAGAATTTCAGCTTCAAAACACGAAATCGACGAGAGATGGGTTGAATTGGGGGAAATTCTGATCTATGGGGGACGACTTTCGATTTTCTCCAAATTTCTTTCTTGTAAGCCGATGAAAGTATTGAGGAATTTGGTGGGCCGTGTACCCACCACAAATTGATCATAACAGGTTGTTTATTAAACGTTTTTGTACCAATCCAATTTGTCATGACCCTATTGGAACCCCAACGTTAAAGCGCCCCGACCGAATGTCGCTTAAGAAGTCGGGGGTTGCCATTTTTCAGCGGAGCTTATGATGTTGTTTGCATACACGAGCAATTCGTCTACCGACTCGATCCGGCTGTTGCCCTTATTATAAATTATCGGGTATTCGCCTTTAGCCGCATCTTCAAGCATAGACTCAAGGATCATCAATTCAGCTCCAACAGTGACGGTTGGTGGAAAGAATTCATCGTCGTACTCTCGCTTCTTTATATCGCGAAGGCGGTTACGCGCCTTAATGAGCCGCCAGTTCAGCGCACCAATCGCTGCATCAAGAAAGTGTTCTTCGGTCGCCTCACTGAGGTCGGCCAAGCTCGTTAGGGTTATATTCGTCTTCGCAGCGGCGCGCACGGCGCCGCTCTGGAAGCCCTTTTCGGAAAGTAAGAACCCCCGATCTGCACCGACGTCCTGAACAATTGACGCGAGCGCCATTACCTTCTCCTTTGGTACGTTGGCCTTCCAATCCTTGCATTCCACAATCCAGCGAAACTCGATACCGTGGTACTTACCCTGTACAAGAACATCGATTTTGTGACGCCCCCGGGCGCCGTCCACAAGTGACTCGACAGCTGCGCCGAGCCCTAAACGGCAAAAGAATTCTGCAGTCTTCAGTTGATAGTCCCGCCACGCCGAAAGAGAAGTCATCAATGTAGGCTATTGGGATGCGACCAACTGGGCCAATTGAGACAATCTTGAAGAGGCCAGCGCAAGGATCTGCTCGGCGCAGACCGGGCAATAGTTTCTGCTGTACAGACCATCTTTGATGACGAGGCACACGTGACCCGCTGCCACGAAGTGTTTGCGACTGCGGTGGCATTTCCGTTGTCGGGCTGCTGTTTCCACTACGACATGAATCAAAATATCTTTAACTTTTGCCATTTCTTTTCAGCGCTTGTTTAAGCGCCTCCCTTACGTTATCGCCGATAGCATCAAGATCGTGCAGCGCTGTTTCCATTCCTTCACGCGGAACGTCAGCGCGCGTCTTTTTCTCGATTTTCAGTCGCTCGTTCACAGCCGAGTGGATCATGCGAGTGACGCCAATTAGATTGTTCCTCGAGCCTCTTACAGAAGCGATCTTCTTGGGGACGTCATAGCCCACTGGCGTCAGGCCCAAGTCCTTCAATACTCGTGCCGCCACCGAGCGCGCGCGCTCCTCAAGGCGCTTTCGAGCAGCTTGCCTGCGCTTTTGAGGCGAGACGGGAAAAGTCTCCGCGACGCCGGCGAGCTGCTTCTCTTGCGCCTCCTTTAGCATCGCGCGCGCCTGATCGCGGGACATCATCGAACTAAAAGTCAGTCGGGTACCAGGGATTTTTGCTTCCAAAATGCGGTCAATTACGCGGTCATCGTTCGGATCAAGAAATGATTGTCGGACGAAGTCTTCGCTGATGATCTCATTGTGCACGTCCATGCCCTGATCAAAGCGCCGAGGATGACCGCCACCCTCATCGCCTGGCACAATGGGCTCTTCTACCTGGGCTTCGAGCCAATCTCGAAACACTTGCTGGTCTTGCAGATCGAATTCCCGAAAATCGCGCCAATTAGCGTCATTGTTAAGCCCAACGTGCGATACAACATACCCGTGATTGGCGGGATTCGATGCATCATCCTGAAACATCACCCGCATGATGCGGCCAACGAATTGCACGTACGGGGACAGACTGCGAAAAGGTCGGAATACCGCAGCAACGCTGAGCGGCGGATGATCAAAGCCTTCACCGAGCATCTGTACCTGCACGATGCAATCAATCCGGAAATCCTCCAGTTGCGCTAGTACGCTCTCTTGCTGCTCCGCGTCCATGTCGCTGTAGATCTCTCGCGCTTTGATGCCGCGTTGCTCGTAGAGACCGCGAACTTGTCGGGCATGGTCGATCGAACAAGCCGCTGCAATAATCTGCTGCTTCTGGCCAGTCTCCGCGCGTAGGTCGCGCATGCGCTTGATGCTTGCGTCGACGATATGTGTATTACATTCGGGCGCAAGCGCGACGCCTCGGCGAAACCACGATTCCTCGCGCAGCTCAAGGACCTCTTTGAGGCTGTGACGTTTCGTGTCACCACGATAGGTAAAGTAGATTTCGGCCGGCGCGACGTTGATCGAGTGAATTTGCTTGATATAGCCTGCAAGCATTGCCTTGGCATAGGCGTAACGGTAAATCACCTCACCGGTCACTCGCTGGCCGTCGCTTCGGAATGGCGTTGCGGTAAGGCTGACTACCTTCGCCTCCGGGAAACGCTCAAACACCTTCCGCCAACTCTCGGCTACGTTATGGTGACCTTCATCGACCAAAATCATGTCAAAAAACTTTGGAGGAAATTGCGGTAACCAGCGATCTGCCGAGCTCGCCAGTTGCTGAATATTAGTGATGATGTACTGACTCTCGGTACAATCGTGGATATTCGCATTGGGTCCGTCGAGTACCGCAACGAAGGGACCCTCGCTGAACCTAGTCAACACTTTGCGGTTGCCGAGAAAGAATTTCGCGTTGCCGATTTCGAGCGCCTCGGCGATTCCTTTGCGAATGGTGGTATTGGGTGCAATCACCAGGACGCGACCGGCGGCAATTTGAAACGGCAACGTCGCTATGAGGCCGGTCTTTCCACAGCCAACGGGAATTTGAATGATAACGCCGTCTTTTTTCGTTTCGAAGTGTTGTCGCACGGCCTTGTGCGCGTCGCGTTGGGGTTCCCGGAGGCGTTGATTGGTGTCAATATCGACGGGCGCCGAACTAAAAAATCGGCCCGGATTAATCTGCTCGGCGCGTTGGTAGTCGAGCCGCAGCGGTTCCAAATCGGACTGCTTGTAGTAGCGATAGTCATTGCCGGGGTGTCGCACGGATTTCAATTTCCCTTCGGCGTCCCAACGACGGAGTGTTTGCGCTGAAACCCCCAGATATCGCGCCGCCTGCTGCACGGTGAGATAGTCCAGGGTTGGAATGTCTTTTTTCATACAAACCTTATACAACCTTCTTCAAGTATCCACAAGTCACTCGGAATGAACGAAGCGTCCAACGATTACCTCAGTGATCTCGCGGAGGCTTTGCGGTCATTCCGGAAGGAACACAGTTGGGCCGCGCAGTTTCGCTACCACAACTCGGGATCGCTAAGCGCGCGATTGTCTTCGATCTCGGCACAGGACCATTCTTTGCAGTGAATCCAGTTGTTGAATGGATTAGTCCGGAGACGATTGACGTGTGGGATGACTGCATGTGTATGCCAAGTATTGCCGTGCGGGTCACCCGTGCATGTTCGCTGACGCTAAACCTTTCTCGATGCATCACTGGAAACAAAACGATTTGAACGAGTTTCTCCGCAAGTCTCGGAATTGGTTCAACATGAGCTTGATCATCTCGACGGGATTCTATTCACTGACCGCATGATCCGAGAATGGGGTGTAGTAGCCAGAGAGAGTCGCAATATTGCAAAGCAGATTGAGACGCTACCAAACGTTCCCATTACAACGATTATTGAAAAACAATAACACGTGGCGACAAGTCTTCGCGAAGCCGGCATCCTCGTCAGTGACTCCGTCTGGTGGATAATAGTTGTGACGAAGGCCCTGATCGAGAGATTTCTGATCGCGGTGGATTTTTTGCCGCGCCAGTTTCGCCGTCAACGCGCTCGCGGCTAAATTCCTTAACGACTACGGTGCGCATGAAGGAAGTGCGGGCACTGCTCAAGTACAGTGGGGTGATCCGAGTGGCCCCACTTAGAATTTCTGTCGCGGAGAATTCGCCTTCACTCGCACGCACACGTGGTGATGAAGGCGATCAGCGAAGCTCGAAAGACTACCGTAGGTGCTGCGTGCGACGGTCTGCCGAGGTCGCAGAACCGGCCCAGGCCGACTCGCTAGACGGTTCACGGCGTTCGGCCAAGGGGATGGCATGGCAGCAATCGAAGCCAAATTGTCAGTATCACGCCACCTGCAAGCGGCTAAAATTTACCGGTTCGCGCGCCAATTGATGTGAGGATTACGTACGTCAGCCTCAAGACGCGTCGGCCGACGAGAAAATCGTTACACGAACAGGCGCTCGGATGGACGATCAACGGGAGTGATGGCAAGCGGGTATTTCGCGGTGGCGGCACGTTTGCTTCTGCGAGTTGCGTGACCTGGGAGCCAGCAGCTTGATGCAAGACACAATAGACGCAAGCTCAGACGTTGGCCCAATAGCGTACTGCTGGGAAGAAGCAGCTATCAGGCCGCTTCACATTGACGGCGAGCCGCGCCGCGAATGGACTGCTGCAATGGCGCGGCTATGGGTCTCTGCTGTCTCGTTCTCTCGACACCGCTGGTCGCGAACGAAAGAGCCGATACTCAAACGTCACGCATGCATGTGCGGGCGGCAATCGACGTAATGGGCGGTGAGGACCGGCTGCGCTCCATTCAGACCGATGAGCTAAAGGGCATCGGACATCATGCTGCCGCCGAAACGGACAATTGCCGTCGTCACGTCCGATGAAATAGGGTCATTCGTCTGCGCTATGTGCGTCGCTGGTAAGCACCCTTACGCGCTCGCCGAGGACCGCAGCGACGCGGCTAAGTGAATTGGGGCGGATCATCGCCAACACAGAGTACACGCGAAACTTGCATACGATCGCTGCCTTGCGCAGTACACAATCAAGACGGTGATCGGAAAGAGGGCGTTATGAAAAAGCATCCGATCAATCGATCGAGGAGAGCTTTCATCCAGGCTACCGCTCCGACCGCTTTAACATGCGCTTGTCTTGGAATGCCACTCCTAGAGGACGCGAGCGCTGTCGCAGCTTCACCCGCGACAGGGTCTTACAGATGTCCGCCCTGCGGCCTGCCCTGCGACAAATTGGTTTTTGATAAGCCGGGAAAGTGCCCGAACTGCGGGATGACGCTCGTGCCGGCCTCATCGGCTGGCGATGGCCCCCCGCACGTGGCAATCCTCCTTTTCAACGGAGCACAGCTAATCGATTTCGCTGGACCTTGGGAGGTATTCGGCACCGCAGGCTGGCTTGTCTATACGGCTGCAGAAAAAAAGGACATGTTGACGGCAGTGTTCGGGGAAAAAATCATTCCCGACTACACCTTCGAGGAAAGTCCCAAAGCGGATGTCTTACTCGTTCCAGGAGGCGGCGTCTGGGACGAAGCCATTAAAAATGCCCGCCTCATTGAATGGATGCAACAGAAAAGCAAGGAAGCCCGTTATGTGATTTCAGTCTGCACGGGAGCGTTTCTATTGCAGAGGGCCGGGTTGCTCGCAGGGCAAACCGTGACCACGACCTACGGTATGATCGATGACCTTGCCGGTCCCGACACGAAGGTGGTCTACAACCGACGTTTTGTCAGCAACGGTAAAATCGTGACCACCGCTGGACTGTCAGCGGGCATTGACGGAGCTCTTCAGGTAGTGTCCCTCATGAAAGGGTTAGGAACAGCACAGGCGGTGGCACTCGACATGGAGTATAACTGGGACCCGGCGGGCGGCTACGCCCGAGCGGCATTAGCCGATCGCTTCCTCCCGGATGGCCTGGCCTACGGCAAACCAAATGTTCAGGGAGCCAAAGCTGAATTGATCTCCACTGCCGGCGATCGGGAATATTGGGAAACAAAAATCTTGATATCGGAACCGCACACGCTTGGCGAGGTTCTAGACATCCTTCAGGCCCGCATCCTTGCCAACAAGGGAAAATCTGGAATGTTCAAGCCCGTCTTTCATATTCCCGGCGGCACCCGAATCATCGCCAGAACTTCCTCCGGTTTCTCATGGGCGTTTATGGATGATGACCGGAAAGACTGGACCGGCCAATGTGCGGTGGTTGCCAGTCCCAAAGAAAAGGACAGGTTTGTTGCGACCCTGTTGCTTCGCCATACCTGAGGGTATCGTCCCCGTAAACCAGAGGTACACGAGTCGGCCGACGAGTTTGCCGCAACCTCAGCCCTGACAATCGCATCGGCGATGGTAAAACCGGAAGTAGTTGCCCAGCCGAGCGGCCCCGGCGCACAAGTCAACTGAAAAAAACGGCAGCGCTCGCGCCGGCTACCTAGCCGGGCATTCGTTCATCGAAAATCCTGGACGAAGACCACCCCCTGAACTAGCGCCAATGACTTCGGTTTTCGCGTGCCGGAACCGACTCTATTGCGCTATATTCGATTAGATTAATCCGTGGCTATCACAGACAAGACTCTTGCAATCAAGGAGCTGTTCTCGTGAATCTCTTTCGCAGGACATTGATTTCCACCTCAATTCTTTCAACCTTGTTCGCTCTGGGGTTGGTTGTACATTCCTATTCGGCGGCTGGGGCTCAGGCGCCACAGTCGATTGTTTTTGAGGACGTCACTTCCGTTTACCACATGAAGAATGTGGGCAAGGACATCTACGCCTTCATTGCCCCAGAACCCAAAGCACCCATTGTTAGCGGAAACTCGGCCGCCCTCATAGGATCGGATGCGGTGCTGGTGGTCGATTCGGGTCACTTCCCGGCCCTCACGCAACGCATGATTGCGGACATCAAGAGCAAAACCGCAAAGCCAGTTCGTTATCTAGTCAACACACACTGGCACGAAGATCACAATGTGGGCAACTCGGTCTACGCGGGCGCATTCCCAGGGTTAGCCATCATCAGTACGCCGTTCACCCGCGACTCCATGAACGAGTACATCCCGAAATCCTTGCAGATCGAGCTGACCCAATATCCGAACTACCTGGAGATAGCCCGGAAACGGCTGCAAACCGGCAAGAAGTCCGACGGCTCGCCCGTGACCGAAGTCGACAAAGTTTTTTACACAAACATGATCGATGTCATCACCAAGCACACTCCGCAACTGAAAGAGTCGCACTTCCTAGGGCCGAATGTCACCTTTGCCGACCAGTTGCACGTTGATCTCGGCGGTCGGGAAGTGATGATATTTTGGCCGGGCAACGCCAACACAGCGGGCGATGTCGTTGTTTACGTCCCGGACCAAAAGTTATTGATCACTGGCGACATTCTGGTCTGGCCCGTGCCTTACGCAACCCCGTCTTATATCGGCAGCTGGGTCAAAGTTCTCGACAAGCTGCTGGCGATGGACGTTTCCGTCATCGTTCCGGGGCATGGCCCGGTCATGCACGACAAAACCTACATGAAAACCGTGCGCCAGCTTCTGGCTGATTTGAATGACCAAGTCAGGCAAGGGATCGCACAGGGGCTCTCCCTGGAGCAGGTCAAGAAAAAAGTCACCATGCAGTCCTACAAAGATGAGCTTACGCAGGGAATGCCAGAACGCGTTTATGCCTGGGACAATTTCTTCATCCCCGCGGTCGAGAGCGCATGGAACGAACAAAAAGGTATCCCTATAGACGAGAATCCATTTCCAGCGCCCGCGAAAAAGTGAACGCACGGACAGGTTGTTCCAGGGAATGCCTGTCTGCAGAGGGAGGTCCTTTCTCACGAACGATTCGCCCAGGCCGCGAGTACTTGCCTCTCCTTGGCGGCGGGAAGATAGTCGTCCCAGTCCAGATGCTCCCTCCTGGAACGAAAGTAAGACAAGCAGTCAAGAGCGGTCTCCTCAAACGGTCTTGTCTGCCACCCACTCCGAAACGCCTTCTCGCTGCTGATTTGAAACAGACCGGAGTTCGCTCCGGAAGGGCGCCAGAGCGGGAAATTGCCCGCAAATAATCCCAACGCGTCGTCTGTCTCCAGCCCCTGTTGACGAAGAAAGCTTTGTGGAACCCACACGAACTCGCTATCGGAATCTGTAGCGGTATTGCAGAGGGCCAAGAAATCCTGAAAGCGCATCGAGCGACCGGTGAGGTTGTAAACGCCTAACAGCGAATGGTTGATGGCCAAGAGTAGAAATCGAGCCACATCTTTTACGTCGACCAGTTCCACCGGATCGCTACCGTCTCCCGGGCCAATGCGCTGCCCGCCGCTTTGGGCTCGCATCAACCAGGTAAGCAGATCCGGCGTGGTGTCACGATCGCCTTTAATCGGTCCCGGACGGACAATCGTCAGTTTAGGATCGAGAACCGATTTTAGACGTCTCTCGCTCTCCGCCTTCCCTCGATTATACGGTCGGCCTGGCCCATTCCAGGGGATCAAAGGGGCAGTCTCATCGATACCCGCTCTGGAGAATTCCTTGGAGTCATAGGCGGCGATAGATGAAACGTACACATAGTGACCGACCCGGTCCTTCAGAAACAAGGCGGCGGAGTGCGCCAGTGCCGGATCCGAAGGCCAGACATCGACCACCACGTCGAAATGCCGGTGTGTAAGCGCGGAAAGGTCTTGATCAGAAGGATCGCTGCTACGATTTCCCCTGAGCTTCTCGACGTGAGGGAATAGATCGGGATTGGTTACACCACGATTAAACAATGTGACGGTGTGTCCTTCGGCAATCGCTGCCTCGACGAGAGCTGGTCCCAGAAAAAAAGAGCCCCCCAGCACGAGGATTCGTTTGGGAGTCGCACTAGCCCATGTCGGAACCGAAGAAAACAAGCCCAAGCCTGACAGAGCCCCCGCCATCGATGTGGATTTCAGAAAACTCCTGCGGTCCATGAAATTGCCCTCTATGTAGAAAGAGATTTTGGATCGATGGGCAAACGCCTCACGCGAATGCCGGTGGCTGCAAAGATCGCGTTGACGACTGCGGGCGGCAGCAGCATCGCACCCAGTTCCCCTACCCCGCTCGGATCAGCGATGCTTGGGACAATGTGAACTTGAATTTCGGGAGCCTCGTTTAGACGAAGTACACGGTAGTCGTGGAAGTTGCTTTGCTCTACAGCGCCATCTTTGATTGTAATTTGCGCAGTGAGCACCGTGGATAATGCGAAATTGATGGCGCCTTCGGTCATGGCGCGCACACCATCCGGATTGACAGCAATGCCGCAGTCAACCGCGCTCACGACGCGCAGCACCCGCACGCTTCCCTGCGCATCGACGGAAACCTCAGCGACCTGGGCGCTGCAGGTATCTCCGACTCGACACGAAAGACCGAGCCCACGACCTGTCGGCAGCCGCTTGCCCCAGCCTGCCTTCGCGGTCGCGAGTTCTAAGACAACGCGAAGCCGCTGTGTGAGTGCTGAGGTGTCAGATAGGAGACTCAGACGGAAATCGAGCGCGTCGCGTTTTAGGAGATGGGCCAGTTCGTCCACGAAGCATTCCTTTGCGAATGCGGTATATGACGATGAGACGGAGCGCCACCACGAACGTGGTACGATCGATTGCGCCGGGACATAGTCGAGTCGAAAGTTTGGGATGGCATAAGGTTTGATGTCTGCGCCATACCACTCAAGGGCTGCGATCGTTTCAGGATCGCGCAATGCTTCAGGGGACTCGACATATCCGGTATATAGATTACTTCCAGCAATGGGCGTGCTGACTATGCGAGTAGACCACGAGGTTAGCTGGTTGTGCCCGCCGATCCCGGCCGTCAATCGCTGCACATTGTACGGTCGGTAAAAATCGTGCTGCATGTCGTCTTCGCGCGTCCAAAGCAGCTGGACTGGATTATGTATCTCCTTGGCGATCTGCCAGGCTTCGGCGGCGTAATCCCATTGGTAGCGACGTCCAAACGAACCGCCCGAAAGAGTCATGTGGATAATTACCCCGTCACGGGAAAACCCGGATAGCTCGATGATTTCCGTTTGAATCTCGTCAGCGAATTGCGTGGGCGACCATACTTCGATTTCTCGCTCCCTGACATGGACCGTTGTGTTCATCGGCTCCATGGTCGCGTGCGCTTGGAAAGGAGACTCGTATTCGGCTTCGAATATCGTTTTGGCTTCGGATAAGATCGTGATCGGGTCCCCGCGTTGAGCGGCAACAAATGTCGCTGGCACGTGAAGCTGACGCTGCATGGCGCTGCGAAGCGATTCGGTTGTTTCGTCACCGCCCGGGCCTTTTTCCCAATTCAGTTTTAGTAACTTGCGTGCCTGAATTGCCGTCCAACTCGACTCTGCGACCACCGCCACGCCGCCTGCAGTATTGAAGCGGCGCGGAAGGGGGGCAACAGGGAACACAGCGCGTACCCCCGCGACCTTCTTTGCAAGATCCGCGTTGTAGCTTGCTAGTCTGCCGCCGAAATGGGGACATCTCGCAATCACTGCGAACAACATCCCAGGCAGGCGCACGTCGATGCCGAACACGGCGCTGCCATCCACCTTGCTTGGCAGATCGAGTCGAGGGATGGGGCGGCCGATAAATTGAAAGTCCCGGGGCGGTTTAAGTGCCGGATCGCCATGCACCTTAATCTGCGAGGCGGTCTCTACGAGTTGCCCATATCGAAGCCGTCGATTGGAGCGGGCATGCAGAATGAATCCTCGGTCGGCGCGGCACTCTTGCTCTGCGACACCCCACTGCTGTGCCGCTGCTTTACGCAGCATTTCTCGGGCTTGTGCACCGGCTCTTCGCATCGGCATGAAGGAAGCCTGTACGCCTCCGCTTCCGCCGGTATGAAGCCCTTTATATATCGACGGGATGGTTGGCGCTTGCTCAACGCGAATGCTCGACCAGTCCACCTCCAACTCCTCCGCGATCATCATCGCGATGTAGGTTCTGGACCCCTGACCAACCTCCGGTTTTTCCGCCAGCACAGTGATCTGATCGTCTGAACCGATTCGCAGCCAGGCGTTGGGTTGCAACGTAGTGCCCTTGCGGCGAGAAGTGCTCCTCCCTTGCGCGTCCCAGCTAAAGCCGACCGCAAGAACCGCGGCGCCGGCGGTCCCTTTCTTGAGAAAATTGCGACGATCCACGCCGGCCCACTAATCGGCGACAGTGGCCGCGCGAGCAATAGCACGCACTATTCGCTGGTAGGTGCCGCAGCGGCATAGGTTACCGCTCATCGCGGACTTGATCTGTTCAACACTAGGGTTAGCAACTTGTGCCAACAAGCTGGCGGCCTGCATGATTTGCCCAGATTGGCAGTATCCGCACTGCGGCACCTGCTCAGCGATCCACGCCCTCTGAACTGGGTGCGTAGAGCCTATCGAGAGCCCCTCAATGGTGGTGACTGACTGATTACCCACTGAGCTCACGGCCACGAGGCATGACCGAACCGCGACGCCGTCCAGATGTACCGTGCAGGCTCCGCACAATCCCATCCCGCAACCATACTTCGTCCCGGTTAAATTGAGCGAATCGCGCAGCACCCAGAGAAGGGGTGTGTCGGGAGCCACATCTACCTGCCGCGATATTTTGTTCACCGATAGCGTCAGCACAGCCACTGGGTTCGCTCTTCCACTAAGGTGCCATCACCTTAGCGGTGACAGGGCTTCAGGGAAATTGATTTGGGCCCAATCGTAGCAGCGCAGGGGCAAATCGTAGTCAGTTCGAAACGATTTGGCGTCTATCCGGAGTTACACATTTGAGGCGACCGGGGTTAGGATTTGCGCATGGACGCTCGTCTCGTAACAGAGTCTTCGATGCAGATCGACTGGACCCGGCGTATATCGCTGTTCGGCGGTTGGGCTCTGTTGGCACTGATTTTTGCAACACAGTGGTACGCCTATGACAGCGCCAGAGCGATCCGAAATCCATTCGCCTATTACCTGGGGTGGTCTTGCTATCTATGGGCTCAAGCGCCGATTGTTGTATGGTTATCGCGGCGATTCCCATTTCAGAAGATGTTCTGGACGCGAGCGCTCGCAGTACATCTTGTTGCCGGATGCGTACTCACCGCGCTCATGATATTTTTGGAAGCGAGCATCGGCTTAATGCGCTCCACGCACGATATTTCGTTTAGAGTCGCGATGCGTCATTACTACAGTCAGCACGCACAGATCTGCTTGTTTACATACTGGTTTCTAATGGCGGGAATTGAATTCTATCGCGTCCGCGATCATGCCCGCAGGAAAGAGTTACAAACGGCTCGCCTCGAAGTGCGTTTAGCCCAAGCACGAATGGATGCTCTGCGCGCTCAGCTGCAGCCACATTTCCTGTTTAATACCCTAAATGCTGCAACGACACTCATTTACGAAGACCCTCCAGGAGCTGAGGATGTCTTGCTGCGCTTGAGCGAACTGCTACGAGCCACATTACAGCAATCGCAGTCGCAAGAGATCTGTTTGCGTGAGGAGATCGAACTCCTAGAGTGCTATGTCGGAATCCAGAAGCATCGCTATGGCGAGCGGCTGCATTTCAATTTCGAAATCGACGATAACCTGCTCGAGGCCACAGTCCCTACATTTGTCCTTCAGCCGCTGGTAGAAAACGCCATCCGCCACGGTATCGCAAAACGCAAAGGTGAGGATGTCGTGTCTGTTCAGGTATCGCGCGAGGAGTCGAACATAGTGCTCGTCGTCAAGAATAACAACAGTGTGCTTGACGAACCTCCAGATCGATTGATGTCGCGCGGCATCGGCCTATCGAATACCGCAGACCGGTTGCGCGAATTATATGGTGCGGATCAGTCGTTTCGAATCCAGGGTTTGGAACCCACGGGTGTCATGGTCATCCTGCGCCTTCCGGCAAAATCCCCTTTTAGTGCAGATAATCTTGTGAATCCAGCGGCGACACTGTGACCATTCGTGCGTTGATAGTCGATGATGAGCCCATTGCACGGCGTTCCGTGCGACGAATGCTAAAAGTGTGCTCGGGGGTCGAGGTCATTGGGGAGTGCGGCGATGGCGAGAGCGCCATAAGTCAAATTTTGGAGAGCCAACCGGATATCGTATTTTTGGATGTACAAATGCCCGAAGTGGACGGCATCGAGGTCGTACGGCGCGTGGGGGTCAGCGCCATGCCGGTAACTATCTTCATAACCGCATATGATCAGTACGCGCTACGCGCTTTCGATAGTTATGCAATTGACTACTTGCTTAAGCCATTGAGTAAGGTTCGATTTCAAGAAGCCATGCGCCGGGCCCGAGATCATATCGAAGGCAGGTTGGCCCGCAGTGAATTGAAGAACGGCATCGGACGTTTGGACACACTGGCCTCACAACGCCAATACGCCGATCGCTTGCCGCTGCAGATTAGCGGCCGTATCGTATTCGTCGCGGTCAAGGAGATCGATTTTATCGAAGCCGAAGGCAACTACGTGACGCTGCACGTTGGTAAGCAGCAATTTGTAGTTCGAGACTCGCTGACGAATTTTGCGATAAAGCTGAATCCCACGGGATTTCTGCGAATTCATCGATCAACGATCGTTAATTTGAGCCGGGTTAAGTCGGTCCAGCCCTGGTTTCGTGGCCATCACGTGGTGGTATTACAAGATGGCCGGGAATTGCGCATGAGTCGGTATCAGGTTCACGGAGCCCAACTCTTGGGCATCAGCCAGCCCTGAGATCGTTCTCATCGAATTCTTTCCGAGGGTCAGAAGTCGCACGCCCGCCCTATTGTGGCTGGAATCCCACCGCGCAATTTAAACGTCCATGTCGCTGTCGGCGTCTAAGCAGAGTCTCCTCGTAATAATGTTGCAGGACGAGCATGCAATCTGGCGTTTACGGCTTGGGGAAGTTACCACTCACCGCCTTCCCAATTCAAGGCGCCTCACAGTCGCTCATGCTCGGAACCTGCGCCACGGAGCCAATTGATATGCCAGCAACTCTAGTTACCCGTGGACTCGCCAATCCTCCCAAACAATTTTAGGAGGTAACATGTCGCGCTTCGAACCAAACCTCATTGTGGGCGGCTCCAGCCGGCGTTGGATCTTTGGGGCCGCGAGATTCGAGTCTCGCGCGGCGCTGCCGGGGAATCGGAATCGCCAGGGAAGAATCATCGCCGCGCGCGCGTTCGGAGCGTTCATAGGGGTGGCCCTATTGATCGCGGCCGCACACACATCCAACGCCGCCGCCCAGCCCGATCCCTCGCTGGAAATTTACGGTCGGGCCCAGCAACTTGTTGACATCGGAGGCCGGCGGCTGAACCTCTTTTGCCTGGGTCACGGCTCTCCTACTGTCATCCTCTCAGGGGGTTTAGGAGCATCGTCGTTTGAATGGCGCAAAGTGCATACAGAACTCGCCAAGAAAACCCGCGCGTGCGCCTACGATCGGGCAGGCTATGGGTTCAGCGATCCAGGGCCGCTGCCGCGCGACACGCGACACCTCGCCGAGGATTTGGCCGCCCTAACCAAGGCCGCGGCCCTGCCGCCGCCTTACGTGCTTGTGGGCGCCTCGCTCGGCGGCATGATTGTGCGGCTCTATGCTGATACGCACCTGCGCGACGTCGCCGGCATGGTGCTGGTCGATCCGGAGACGGAGCACGAGGCGGAGCGTCTCTCCCCCGTTTCCCCCAGCTTCCTTCCAAAGATCAAGGCCAACATCGAGGCATTGCGCACATGCTTGGCTGCGCTCGAGGCGGGTGTTCCCGCTCCTGGGTCCAAAGCAGCTGCGGATTGCGTGGTCAAGCCGAATCCTGAGTTCCCGGCCGCGGTCAATGGCCACTTCATGCAATTGACAAGCCACGCGCCGCTCTACCGCGAGTCCTTGTCAGAAGCGGAGGAAGCAATCGGCGCAGGATCAGATCAGGTGGCGGCCTCGAAGCGCTCCTACGGTGACATTCCCCTGGTCGTGCTCACTGCGCCAGCATCTGACCAACCCACCCCTAACGGCCCAGACCCGGAATTTCTCGCACGAGGAAAAATCGTGATGGCGATGCATGACGAGACGGCGCGCCTTTCGTCCCGGGGGGTCAACCGCGCCGTCCCAGGCGCGTCGCATCGGATCATGCTCAGCGTTCCGCAAGCGGTGATCGAGGCGGTCGACGAGGTGGTCACCGAGGTACGCCAAAAGCGAACTGCAGACGTGCGGCGCAAACTGCACAGCGCTGAGCCAGCCCCCCAGAACACTAGAGACCGACGTACTTGACGCGCCAGATGGAGTTTGAGGCATCGTCGGCCACGAAGAGGGATCCATCCACTCCGATCGCCACACCAGCTGGCCGTCCCCACGCTCGTTTATTGTCTATGGCGAAGCCGGTCAAGAAATCCTCATACTCTCCTGTCGCTTTACCACTTTGATGTAGGCGTATTCGGATCACTTCGTAACCGGTGCGAACGCTCCTATTCCACGAGCCGTGTTCAGCCGCGAAAATATCACCAGAAAATTCCGAAGGGAACTGTTTGCCATCGTAAAAAGCAATTCCGACGGAGGCATTGTGAGGCTGTAAGAGTACGTCCGGCGTAATGACTTTATCTTTGAGTTCCGGATGTTTACCTGCGAGGCGTGGATCTGAGTGACCGCCCATGTACCACCATGGCCAACCGTAAAAACCGCCGTGTTGCACATGAGTGATGTAGTCAGGAACGAGATTGTCACCTAGTCCATCGCGTTCGTTTACCGTCACCCAGAGATCCTTCGTCTTTGGATCGATGGCCATAAATGAGGGATTGCGAATCCCGTAGGCATAGACTTGCAGATCAGATCCGTCGGGATTGACCTCTAGTATGTTCGCTCTGTTCTTTTCCAACGGGTTGTTATCCACATCGTCCGCGTTCGAGAAGGACCCCACGGAAATCAATATCTTCTTCCCGTCAGGCTCAACTTCGATGTCCTTGCTAATGTGGCCGTCTTTTGCGAGATCCATAATATGTTCTGACGGGCCGCGTGCTTCCAGATCCCCGTTACGATAAGGAAAGCGAATCACAGCGGTCGGGGTTCCCACATACACCCAGCGCGGATCAGGTCCCAGGGGATAGAAGTTCATTCCGAACGGTTGATCCACACCGCCGGCGAACACCGTTTTGCGCTGCGGGTGTCCCGCGTTATCGATACCGCGAAAGATATCGATCTTGCCGGATTCCGGTTCCGCGACAAAGAGATCACCATTGGGAGCACGGCGAAGGCGACGAGGATTCTCAAGACCGTCTGCGTACAGCGTTACCTCGAATCCCTTCGGTGCCTTGGGCCACGCGTTTCGAGGCCGCGGTACAATCGTTGGGCCATTGGAGGCGGAAGGCGTTTCGTATGGAGCCGGGAGGTCTCTTACCGTGATCTTGTGAACCTGTCCCGGCCTTTCGAATCGATAATCGGTGAATGGCGCTTTGGGTGGGGCCGCCTTTTCGAAGGAGGGTTTAGAATCCGCTGTCGCTGGCGCAGCGGCTCCCAGGGGCTCAAAAGCCTTTAGAAAACTGACGATTTGCCAACGCTGCGCTTCGGGGAGCTGCTCCCAAGACGGCATTCCACTGCTGGCATCTCCCTTTGAAATGAACCAGAATAATTCTCCTGCAGAAGCAGATTTAACAGTGTCTGTGGTCAGTGCGGGAATGTTCCCTGACCCCTGCCCACTGGTTCCATGGCAACTTGCGCAGTGAAGTTCGTAAGAGAATTTGCCGCTGGCTCCGCCGCCAGCGATCGACGGTGGCAAAAGTTCCTTCGCCGATGCCGGCGCACCGCGAAAGCTTGTGGATTGCGCTTGGATGGCTAGTGCGTATGCCAAAGAGTAAAGAACAAAGACTAGCTGGCAGGCGCCGTTGGTCTTGCTCATGCTGAGGCCCCTTAAAGGTAAAAGCAGTTTGTTAAACTGTCTGCCGGTGAGTGCAATTTCAACATCAGCAGTGACGAACGCGGTCGTCGGCCTCGGTTAAGATAACGATCACCTTGATTCGGCGTCCACAAATGGCAGACATCGAGGACACAAACCATTGTCTCTCGGCTCACACTAAGGCTGGAGGCGATGGGAAAGCAATGATTTGGAGACGAATCGTAGCCAGCGTGGTCTGAATCGTAGTGTTTAATGCCCATTTGGCACGACACAAAAATGGTCTCACATTTTGGGTGTGATTGAATTCCCACAGCGCGGGAGAGCACGGGTCTTAGGTTTACCCCAATCATTTGGTGACGGGACAGTGCGCATCGAAATCGACGATCGGGCCGGCTTGGCAGAAATGGTCCAACTTAAGTAGGCTCGCTCGATGCCGTTCGCTGCACAGAACCGACTGCTCGCTGCAAATCTTCGCCACTCATCCCACGATGAGCTAAGCTCAGCGAAATGATTCGTGATTCCACGTTTCACGACGTCCCTGTCTTTTCGCAGCATGGCCTGCATCGGCGCTGCATGCGACAATCTCGAGCCGACCGAAGCTGTCTTCGCCGTGCGCGCTTCCCGCATGCATCATAAGTGGGTATCTCTGCATGTCCTGATGCTGCTCACTTGGCTGCCCTGGGCACTGTGCGCGCCCGCCGTTATTCGCGTGGGACGACAATATCCGCCCGAAGTGCCGATGGCATTTCGGGCGTGGCTAAGCCACTTGTCGTTGTTGCTCGCCCTTGCTGGAGTTACAAGCGCCTGGAATGTTATTTTGCACCTGTTGTTTGATCCCACATTCCCGCGGACCTTTTGGTTGCTGTGCCCTGAGGTTGGCCCGGTCACCTTGTTGCAATCATTGTTCTTGTACACAGTCATCCTCGGTGTCGACTACGCGCCACTGTGGAGTCAGCGCGACGCGCGTCATGCTCTTCATGAGGCCAGAGTCGGCGAACACGCTGCGGAAATGGCGCTCGCGGCACAACGTCATAAATTACAGCCGCACTTTATATTCAATACCCTCAACAGCGTCTCCGAGTTGATTCGGCAACGGCGCGGCGCAACGGCAATCGCAATCGTCGTGAGCTTAAGCGAGATCCTTCGATATCGCATCGCCAAAGGCGATCGCCGCGAGATCGCGCTCAGCGAAGAACTGAATCTCTTACGCAGATACCTGGACATCCAGAGCGTGCGATTCGCTGATCGCTTGGAGCTCGACACTCATATAACGTCTGCATTGCTGGATGTCCGTGTGCCAAGCTTAATTCTCCAGCCCATCGTAGAATATGCCATCGAAAAGATCTTCGCCGCCCAAGCGGCCAGCCGCCACATAAGAATCACCGCAAGGAGAGTGCACGAGTGCATTTCAATCAGCATCCTTATCGAAGTGCCCAATCAATCTGCTGACCGGCCGACTTCTCCCTCGACGATCGATTTTTTGTATGTGCGTGAACGATTGCATTCCCTCTATGGTGATGCTCACGAATGCTTTGAGAGGTATTTTGGCACCGGGCTGGAAATCGTTTTGTCATTACCGTGCCGTGCATAGCCGGCGCAAAAATGAGTGCCATTTCAACATCAGGAGCGTTGGAGACGAATCGTAGCCGGCGTGGTCTAAATCGTAGTGTTTTAATGCCCGTTGGCACGAACAGACAAATGGCCCCACATTGGGGGCCAACTTGCTCGTTGCTGCCAGCCGCCCCCTAAGATAGCCTCGTATCATGAAAGACGGCTCGGCACTCAAGCAGGCGAGGGGGGTTCCGAGATCTGTCGTTTTCCTTGCGGCCCCTGGTACGCAAATTCTTGATGTCACCGGGCCGTACCAGGTCTTTGTTCGAGCCGCCGAGGCTTACATGCGCAATCATCCGAAAGAAGTGGCTCCGTATCAGGTGTTTCTTGCAAGCACCACGCGTAGCAAAATCATCTCTACGAACTGCGGCCTTAGCCTCATCGCTACCGACACTCTCCGAACCTTGCGGACTCCGATCGACACACTGCTCGTGGCGGGTGGCACGGGCGCCGAGAGCGGGAGCCAGGACGAACGGCTTCTCGCATGGCTCAAGAGAAATGCTAGACGCGTCCGACGTCTCGGTTCCATCTGCACTGGTGCCTTCATGCTGGCATCGGCGGGGCTGCTCGATGGCAAACGCACGGCTACCCACTGGAAATGGGCGCAGGAGTTGGCCTGTCGATTTTCAAATGTCACGGTCGATCCCGAGCCTATCTTCATTCGGGACGGAAACACCTATACCTCGGCGGGTGTGCTCGCGGGTATGGACTTAGCGCTGGCGCTGGTTAAAGAGGACCTTGGCTCGCCGATCGCCCTCGAGGTAGCGCGCGAACTCGTCATGTTTCTGCGGCGCCCCGGTGGACAGGCGCAGTTCAGTACCGCCCTTGCTTTACAGAGCTCGGATCGCGAACAAATCGAAGAATTATGCTCGTGGGCTGCGGATCATCTGACGGCGGACCTTCGCGTGGAAAGTCTTGCCGCCAAAGCGCACATGAGCCCTCGCAACTTCGCTCGCACGTTCATAAAAGACGCGGGCGTCACCCCAGCGCGTTTTGTCGAAAGAATCCGTGTCGAAGCCGCGCGCCGACGTCTGGAAGAATCGAGCGATACATTGGCAAAAATAGCATCCGATTGCGGCTTCGGGTCATTATTGTCGCTGCAGCGGGCATTCCTTCGTATGTTGGGCGCAACGCCGAGCGAATACCGCGAACGTTTTTCCGATGCTGTTTGATTCGGCGCCTGCGGGGCATGCTTCGTCAAGATTTCCGCCGCTGATTTGCCGCACTGATAGCAATGGCAGAAATTGAATATAAGTTGGCATTTTCACGCGCCTACAAGAGCCTAAAATTGGACGGTTCGCGCGCGCCAAACGTCCGAGGATAGCTTATGAAGATTCGCTTCCATTCGATAGCACTTGGACTGGCTTGCGTCGGCTTTTTCAATGTAGCCGCGGCAAAGGCCGCGCCAGCGCCACCCAGGAAAATCGCCATCCTGTTGTTCAACAACGTGGAGATTATTGACTACACCGGGCCTTATGAGGTTTTCGGCGCGGAAGGGTACGAGGTTTTCACAGTGGCCGAAAGTAAATCGCCGATCACTACGGCGGGCGGGATGCAGGTTATTCCGAAATACACGTTCGCCGATGCACCGCCAGCCGACTTAGTGCTAGTCCCCGGTGGCGGCGTTAAAGCCGTGAAGAACGACAAAGCAACGCTCGAGTGGATCAAGCAGGAATCCGCCAAAGCCGAGCACGTGATGTCGGTCTGCAATGGCGCTTTTACTTTGGCCAATACCGGCCTGCTGAACGGTCTCACGGTTACCACGACTGCTCACAATATCGACCCCTTGCGATTGGAACATCCGGAGCTTCGTGTCGTTCGTGACCAACGCGTGGTCGATAACGGCAAGTTTATTACCACTGGTGGTCTGTCGGCGGGCATCGACGGGGCCCTGCATTATGTATCGCTGATGGAAGGCAACGCGGAGGCGCATGAAGTTGCGCGCTTCCTCGAATATGACTGGCAACCCAGCGGCCAATATCTTCCAGCCACCTACGCCATCTATGCGCTTCCGGAGAGACAGGCGAGTCGTAAATTGGCTGCGCTCGGGGACTGGGGATCGTTCGTAAGCACGGGAGGAGATCGGGATCATTGGAGTAGCGTGCGCCGCTTTAGCTCCCAGCTGGGCCCAGCGGAACTGATCGAGGCTGCAGGAAAAGCCTACGACGCTGCTGGAAATTGGAACGCCGTCACTACCGGTCCGTCGAGCAGCACTTGGCGGTTCGTCGACCTCGACGGGCAGGCTTGGATCGCGACTCTCAGCGTCGAGACCGAAGCCAACCAGCGAAATCAGTATCTTTTCAAGGTTGAGTTGGCGAGAGCCAGTAGATGAGCCGGGGACAACCGGGAGCTTACCTTGCCTTTCGCGAGGGTATCAATGAGGCCTGCCTATGAATAGCGTGAAACGACGGGATCTGCTGATGAACTCCGCGGCGCTGGGTATCGTTGCCGCCGTCAGTCCGAAGTTTGCTCGCTCTGGTGCCCCAGGAACCGCACCGGCCGCCGCTTCCAGTGTGTCCAATCCACTGAGGCCGCCGGCCGAAGGCAGCATCCCGGTCGCATTTCTGATCTCCGACGGTGCAGTGATCATAGACTTCTGCGGCCCCTGGGAAGTGTTCCAAGATGCGCGTATCGCAGGCAGGAAGGATTCGCTTTTCACAACTTATACGGTGGCAGAAACCACCAAGCCCATTCGCGCCAGCGGCGGAATGACAATCACGCCGAATTTCAGCTACGACTCCGCCCCACTGCCCAAAGTGCTCGTGATTCCCGCCCAGAGCACCAGATCGGAGGCTTCGCTCGCCTGGATTCGCAAAGTGGCCCAGACCGCGGATGTCACGATGTCAGTCTGCAACGGCGCCTACTTACTGGCGCAGACGGGATTGCTTGCCGGCAAGGTCGCGACGCTGCACCACGGTTCGTATGGCAATTTTGCCAGTCAATTCCCCGACGTTCACGTTCGGCGCGGCGCGCGATTTGTCGAGGCAGGCAATCTCGCTTCGTCCGGCGGATTGTCCTCCGGGATGGATTTGGCGTTCCGCGTTGTCGAACGCTATTTCGGTCGTGACCTGGCGACGCAGACCGCTTTCGATATGGAATATCAAGGCAAGGGCTGGTTGAATCCGGACTCCAATTCCATTTACACGCAAAAATACGTATCCACGGCGAATCATCCGGTGTGCGTCGTCTGCGGCATGCAAGTGAATCCGAAGACGGATTTAACGTCTGTCTATAAAGGTACGATCTACAATTTTTGCGGCCTTGCGCACAAGCAGCAGTTCGACGCGAATCCGGAAGATTTTGTTACCAGCGGTGTAGCGATTAGTTGAGCCGACGCGCCCATTGAATCGCGGACAAGCTGAATTGGTCTCCCGGGATATCGATTTCGAAAGAATTGCCAGCTACCGGTATGTGATCAAACCAGGGGCTCTGTTCTTTGACCCGCGGCGCCCGAATATCCCGCTCCATTTTCGCGGTTGCTCGGAATGGGCGCAGATGAGGGGGGCGCGGACATTGGCTTCCGCGTGGCGCCTTCCGATTTATTCGGTTGGCAAATGTTTTTCTGAACCGCGGAGACTTGTTATGCTATTCAATCGCTTGATCTGCACGACCCTATTCACGGTGTTCGCTGCTTTACCGGTCTTCGCGCAAACAGTCCCGAGCCCTGAGTACACACCATTGCACATTCCGACATCGAGCGGCGAAGTGATTCTTCCGAATGCGTTCGATAAACAGGCCTACGACGAATATGGCTACGCTGCGGTTAGGCGCGCGGGGGATTTAGTTTTCATTTCAGGCGTCGTTGTCGGCAGACGGCCCGACGAGGGAACCGACGTTGAGGCCTTTAAAGCGCAGGTGCGAAGGACATTTCGCCGCATTGAGCGTTACCTAAAGAGCGCGGATCTCGAATTCAACGATGTGGTGATGATCAATAGTTTCCACGTCTGGCAGGGACCAAATTTCAGCGGCACAAGAAGTGAACAATTCAAGGCCTTCGAACAGGTGAAGGAGGAGTTCATGCTAGGTCCAAAGCCTGCATGGACCGCCGTCGGCACGTCCTCTCTCTTGCCAGATACGGGCATCGTAGAGGTGCAGTTGATTGCGCAGACGCCAGCGAAACAGCGGGCTACTGCCAAGACGCGGCCAGTCCCCAAGTAGTCTTTTGCAGCTGCCTACAATACTAACGGTGTCACATGAATAGAACAATTGCAGTGCCGGCATGGTTGATCTTGCTAGCGCGACTCTATATTGCCGCCACTTTTTTGATCAGCGATCATGGCAGCGGGGCCGACGGCGAAATGCAGATGTTGATCACGCGCTGGGCTCATGAGGGCCGGGTTTGGTATCAGCCCTTCCTGTCCGGCGTTGTGCTGCCGCATTTAGGACTGTTCACCACTCTGGTATTTTTCGGTGAACTCTACGTCGGCTTCGCGATGCTCTTGGGTTTGACCACCAGGCTCGCCGCAGTCGTGTCAATATTTATGCTACTGAACTATTGGTTCGCCAAGCCCTCCATGCTTGGAATTCCCGGCCTGGATACGGCTGATTTGGTGTTGACGCTTATTGTGCTGGCGAGTGCAGGGGGCCGCGTGATCGGCTTGGATCAAATTTTGCATCGGCGATTTCCTCGAGTTCCATTGTGGTGATTCGCGGCCAAATCCCAACCTGAGCGGTCAGATCGTAAGCCCAACTTTCCAACACCGAGCGCATTTCCCTTACGTAGCCATAGCGGTTATAGATGGCCGTTACGCTTCCGTCCGCGTGGCCGAGGACACGCTTTATCAGCTGCTCGCCGCCCACCCCCAGTTTCTCCGCAATCCGCGTCGCCACGGTACGCCGAAGATCATGCGGCGTCCACGACAATACCGGCCGATCGCCACTGACGGCACATAGCGCTCGCCGCATGCGTGCTTGGGCCTTGCTCCAACCCGCGAGGCGCTTCTTCCCATCGGTGCCGCTGAAGATGTGCTCACCGCTTCGGCCGCGGTGTTGAGTCAAGACCTCCTCCAGAATTTCGACTGCTTTGGAGACCAACGGGACGACGTGAACGTGATCGCTCTTGTAAGCGTCGGCAGGCAGGACCAGCAACGCCTGTTTCAGATCCACATAGGGCCGTAGACATGCCGACCATTCCCCGGAGCGGCAGCCCGTTAACATGATGAGTCGGTAGACCGGTCCGAATGGATAGCCGAGCGTCGCTGCGGCAGCCCAGGCGATTCGCGACTCCTCGAGCGAGAGCACCCGCTCCTTCTGCCGCTTCTTGGGCAGGTTATCCTCCATGCCCGTGCAAGGGTTATCCGTGCGCTTGAGCAATCCCTCGCGAATGCCCCAATTGATCATCTTGCGAAGCACCGCGAGCGTACTTCGTGCCGCCTCCTTGCCACCGCGCGGACGATCCTTGGCACCCTCGCCTCGGGGTACCCGGACCATGACTTTCTTGACCAGCTCCCGGACCAGCTCGCGGCTCACCATGTCGGCCAAGACAAACCCTAAGTGGGGCACAATGTGGACTCGGATCACCCCGCTGTACTTGAGCAGTGCCCGCAACTCCTTCATCCGCACGTAGTCGTCAAGGAATTTAGCCGCGAGCGCGCTGACGGTGAGACCACCCGCAGTTGCGCTTGCCTGTCAACGCCGAAGTAAAACTGGACCACCTTTTTCGTCAACGCCGAAGTAAAAGTAGACCACCCTCCTGGCCTTGGGCGGCCTATACCCCGGTCATTTTGAGATGACCAGCCTTCTTCCGATCCTTCAGCCGATAACTCTC
>DASYDW010000082.1 GCA_036499395.1 Pirellulales bacterium | reverse complement strand
TCTCGAGGCGTCGCACCACTTCGGCTTACACGCAAGGAGCCTGCCGGCTGGCCCGATTTGCTTCAGATCTGCTCTTCCAACACGAGTAACTATACGCGTCGTGGCGAGAGTAGGCAAATCGGCGTCAGGGACGGAGTTGAGCGATATCGCTCATAAAAAACACCGCACGCACCTCGGATCGCATGGGAAAAGTCTCTTCGGCGGCAGAAATCGCGGTTCACTTCACCCGAGCAAACGTTCCTTGTCCGTGCAAGTTCAAATACTCGATCAACACCTGGTCGGCCTGACCAGCCGCATCGATCGAGAATCGCACGCCGGACAGTCCGCCGGCTGACTCGCCGGCCGGCTGAAACGTGAACTCGTCCCGATCCCAGTGACGCAGCTCGTACGAGATCGGTTTCGGGCCGACATGCAGCGTCAGCTTCTCCTCTGCGACGGTTAGCTCGATCGTGCCAAACAACTCATTGGCGTACTTGCCCGCATACGCGGACAGCGGCAAAGGCGAAGTCGGCGCATCAGGCCGGTGACTGTAATCGGTTTGCGCTCCTAGCTCTCGCTTGGTCTCCTCGTCGAACATGCGATTGGCGAATTCCACCCAATCGCGCTCCAGTTTGCCCGCTACGACCAGATCGAAAAAGCTCTCGGTCAGCCCTTCGGGCACGCCGGTCGATCCGGCGTTCGACAACACGGCAATCGCAATTTTCTCTGTAGGCATAAAAGACACTTCGGTCCGCATACCCAGCGAGAAACCGCCCGAGTGTTTCCAGAAAACTCGACCACCCCGTTCGATGCTGACGTTCCAGCCCAGACCGTAGGAAACCTGTCGTCCCTGCTCGGCGTTGAAGGACAAGAGCATTTGCGGCGTATGCGTGTCTGCCAGGGCCGCGGCCGTGATCAATTGCCGTCCGTCAATCTGCCCGTCGTTCAACTGCAACCGCATCCAGGCTACGAGGTCATTGAGCGTGGTACTCGCGCCGCCGGCCGGCGCCTGTGCGTCAGGCTGACGCTTGTTCTTCGGCGTCCACTTTCCCTCGATCGGGACATGCAAACGAGCTCGGTTTTCATGTTTCTCGTAATCGGCGAAACGAAAGCTCGACGACTTCATGCCCAGCGGGCCAAAGAGCTTCTCATCAGCGACCTCGGCCCACGACTTGCCAGGTGCCAGGCAGACCGCGTAAGCCGCCTCGCTGTACCCAAAGTTCGTATAGGCGTATCCGGCGCGAAAGCTACTGTCCGGCGGTTGAAAGCGCAAACGTCGCAAGATCTCTTGTCGGTCGTAGCCAATGTCCTCGAGCAAATCGCCGGCATGGTCCGGCAGTCCGCTGCGATGGCAGAGGAGATCGCGCAATCGAAGCTCGCGCGTCACGTACGGGTCATACATGCGAAAGGCCGGATCATGATCGATGACGCGATCGTCCCACGCGATTTTCCCCTCGCCCACCAGCGCCGCCAACACGGTCGACGTGATTGGTTTCGAAACCGATGCGACCTGGAACACAGTCTCGGCGTCGATTAGTTCCGGCTTGCCCGCCTCGCGAACACCGAACCCTTTCTTGAACACCACCTCGTCTTGATGAACGACGACGATCGCAATGCCAGGCACGCCGGTCCGCTTCAAAGTATCGCCGGCCAGTACATCCAGTTTGCCAACCGCCGCTTGCACGCGCTCACGACTGATCGAACTAGCGACGGGCTCTGCCGCACGCACCCCGGTAGCCAGAGCCAGGAGGAGGAGCATGTACAACACGATCGAGGGACGAACGATTTGCATTTTCAGAAACCAAAATTGGGTGCGCGGGAGCAAACCGATCGGGCTCCTCTCCATCGGAAAAATAGCACGAGAACCGCGATCCCCTCCATCACGACTGCCCGCAGAAATCGAACATGCAGACGCCGCGCCGTGGTAAAGCCGCCAGAATGGGCCTCCCCGCGGGCGATACGGGCCCGAAAAGCACCTGGCATCATCCCCTGGCTCTTGCAGACCCCCCGTCGTGCAGGTTAGTAATTGAGGCCTAGTAAATACGTCTTTTCAATCGTCACCCCACCCCGCAAAAACTCGCCATGCACCGCTACCTCCTGCTGCCGCTGTTCGTTCTCGCCTGTTCGTTCCCAGCAATGGCTCATGCCGAGCTGAAAGTCGGCGTCGGCAAAGCGATCATCACGCCCGATCCGTTGTTGCCCGTCTCGGGTGGAGTCGGCGCTGGTCGGCCGGCCACCGCGAAGCAAGGCGATCTGACAGCCCGCGCCGTGGTTTTCGAGCAGGGTGAAACCAAGGTCGCGATCGTGCAGCTCGATCTGCTCGGCTTTCCCTCGGTGCTGTGTGCCCGCGTTCACAAGCAAGTCCCGCGCATCCCGGCCGACAATATTCTGATTGGCTCGACCCACACGCACAGCGCGCCGGATTGTTACGGCTTTCCCGGGCTGGATGGCAAGCCGTCGGGCGATTTGAAGTACATGGACTTTGTCAGCAACCAAGCGGCGGTCGCCATCAACCAGGCGCTGGATAATCTTCAGCCCGCGCAATTGAAAATCGCGACCGGCGAGGCGCAGGGCAAGATCGCTTACAACTATTACGCTCCGGAACTCTATGACCCGCGGATGAGCGTGATCCAGGCCCTCACGCCTGCTGGCAAGACGATCGTGACGCTGGTCAACTACGCCGTCCATCCAGAAGTTCTCGGTAACGGCGTCGGCCTGGTCAGCCCCGACCTGGTCGGCCCGCTCTGCGACAAGCTCGAAGCCGATCTCGGCGGAATGGGCATGTTCATGAACGGCGCGCAAGGCGGAATGGTCACGGCCGACAATCGCATCCTCGACAAGCCCTCGGATCCGGTTCATGCCAAGTGGCATGACGCCCGCGTGTGGGACGAATGCCTGCGCATCGGCCACCTCATGGCCAGCGAAGCCGAACGAATTGTGAAGGACGCCAAAACACAGACCGATCCGCCGCTGGCCTGCTTTTCGAAGCAGGTCAAGTTCCCGGTCGAATCGCGGCTGATGTGGACGATTATCCTGGCCTCGCCGCTGAAATATCCGCACAACGACGACAAGTCGGTCAGCACTCGCATGAACCTGATTAATATCGGCAATGCGCAGATTCTCACCATTCCGGGCGAGGCCCTGCCGAACATCGGCTACTACATCAAGCGGCACATGAAGGGCGAGAACAATATGTTGTTCGGCCTGACGAACGATGCCTTCGGCTACATCCTGACCAAGGTCGACTTCGCCAGCTTCAAGCGCTACGAATACGTCTCGAACACCTCGCTCGGCGAAATGACCGGCGAGATCCTGATTGAGAACGCCCTGAAGCTGGTCGACGAATCGCCCGCCCCCGGCGCGAAGAAGTAACGCGATTCCTTAACGCCCACCACGACTCTCCGGTCCGTGCGGGTGCCACTGCTGGCTTGCCCAGCAGTGCCGATTTGCGTGTTGGGTTAAGCACACCAGACCGAAGCGCCAGCGACGGAATCTTCGAAGGCCTCCTTTCAACGCACCGCCGCTGCGTGCAACTCAAACACCAGCGGCGGTTGCCCCGCGCCGGCGCGCACCCGATTGACCAAGCGCAAAATCGCCGGCCGCTGCAGAATTCGCCGCTCGACCGCACGCTTGCCAGGGATATCCAATAGATAAAGCCCCAACAAGAGCGCGATCCAGCCCGATCCCGGCGTCACCAGCATTACCAGCCCCGCCGCGAGAAACACGGCCCCCAGCACGTTCTTCGCCACGAGCAACGCCCAGCGCCGGGCCGGATGCGAGCCCTGCCACGCCGCGAGCGGCCGATGAGGATGCGCAAAATAGTCGGCCGGAATCGAAACCAGGTAATACCGGGCCACCCACAACGTGACCACCACCGACACGATCCACACAGCGACCGAAGCCACTAACAGCGAAACGTGCGACCGCGCGTAATCAAAAAGTGGTTCAACGAACGTCACGGATAAATCGCTCACAGAGGTCAAGTAAACAGTAGGTCATCGTTCGGATCGGCCCGTGACGTCGGTCACGCTCGCTCGATCCCGCCACCGATGTTGATACCATAGCGTTATTCGCTCCCCGCGCACTTGTATTGGTTCTCGAAGCATGATCCAACCAGACCGTGCCGCCCGATTCCTCGCCGAACTCGATGCGGCACTCGCCGGCGCCGCTGATCCCCCCACGGTCGCCATGCAATTAATCGCCAAGAGCTTCTCGCATTATCAATGGGTGGGCATCTACTGGCTGGCGGGGCATACGCTCACGCTGGGGCCATTCGTCGGCAAGCCGACCGAGCATACCCAAATTGCAGTAGGGCAGGGGGTCTGCGGCACCGCGATCGCGCAGGGCAAGAATCAACTGATCGCCGACGTTCGCGAGGTTGCGAATTACCTCGCCTGCTCGACCACAACCCGCGCCGAGATCGTGGTGCTGATTCATCACGCCAGCGAAGTGATCGGCCAGATCGACGCCGACTCGGACGCCGTCGGCGCCTTCGACGCATCGGACGAGGCGTTGCTAAACGCCGTCGCCGCACGATTGGGCCGTTGAAGCAGAACAAGCGACACAGTAACGAGCCCCCGATCATTACCCGCTAGTGGCAATCCGTCATTCGTCGACAGTTACTCATTTGGCCTTTACCACAATGTGCGCACGAAGGATCTCCTCGATTTCAGCAGCATTTGTGCGGTTCATCTGACGGCACCAATCCAGCGGCGTCTCGCCATCCTTGCCTACGGCGTCCGGTATCGCACCGTTTTCGAGCAACAACCGCAACACCCTTGTGCTGCCACACTGGGCCGCTTCATGCAGCGGCGTGTTTCTTCGGTCTGTTAGCGCGTTGACATCCGCCCCCGATTCGATCAGCACCTTGGCAATATCGTAATGGCCCCAGAATGCGGCGCTATGCAAGGCCGTTTGACCTAAATAACCGGTTCCGTCGCACTCATTTCGTATGTCGACATCGCAACCAGCTTTCAAAAGCGCCGCGACGATTCTTTGGTAGTTCATGTCTACCGCAAAGTGCAGCACGGGATACCCATTGGGATGCCGTGAACTGGCGGCCTCAGGATTCTCGTTCAGCAATCGAGATACCTGTGCCTCATCGCCGATGGCGACGGCGGAAACGATGTCCAGCGTCGCGCCATGCCGAATCAGATTGGCGATGATGTCCTTCGCCTCTCGATTCTGCTTCAGATACGTGGGGTGAATCTCCTCAGCCACGATCAGCACGACGTTTCGTCCGCCTTCACTGCCGCTTGGATCTGCACCATTCTCGAGTAGCAGCTCCACCAGCTCCGGCCACTGATAGCGTCCTCCTTGGAACAGGTACGCGTGTACGTACTGCGGGGACCGGCCCGCGATCAGAAGGCACTTATCCACAAGCTCCTGCCGAAGCTTGACATCGGCCTCGGCAAAACGGGGATGCTTGAGAATCGCCCGAGCGTTGTCGGCCTTGCCAAAGAGTGACGCTACTTCGAGCGCGGTTGGGTAATCGAATTTTTGATACCCGGGGCGAGAATGAGCAAAAACGTCGATCCCATTGTCGATCAACATATCGATCGTCTCTGGCACTCCGACGCAAGCGGCGTAATGCAATAGCGTCGCGTCGTCGCCGACAAACATGACGCCCGATGGGCCACCCTGGCCGGTAATCCTAGCCTTTACATTGGCGCCGCTTTCAATCAAAAGCTTCACGACGTTGGGATATGCCAACGCCATCTGGATTACGGGAAAGCCATATCCACCTTCCAGGTCGTTCACATCTACATGATGTTCGCGGATCAAGTACTGGCAAATCTCCAGACGGCCCAGGGCTGCCGCCGTGCGCAGAGGGCTATCGAATCGGAGACGACTCGCGAGTTCCGGAGACTCTTTCAGGATTGCTGTGACTCGGTCGAGATCGTCCAAATCAATCGCCGTAATGATGTCATATTCAGCACCGGCATCCAGCATCAACCGGATGATCTCATACCAGATGTCCTTGTGATGTATGCCGTCTGGGCGGACTAGATTGTCGACCGCATATTGGAGGGGAGTCTTGCCGTTACTCTGCACCGTCAGGTCCGGCTTCTTGTGTAACAGGAGTGCCGCAATCTCAGGATTCTCAACCAAGTGCAAAGGCGCGAGATGGTTGATACCAACTGCATTGACATCCGCTCCATGATTAAGCAGCCACTCGACTACCTCGACCTTGCCGTATTGAGTGGCGTAGTGCAATAGCGTGAAATCATCGTGGTCCCGAAAATTGATCCAAGTCGGATCCGCATTTAAGACGGTGATAATGCTGTCGGACTTTCCTTCCTCTATATAAGATGTCAGCGCCTCGAACCCGGTCGGAACATTTTCCTCCTCACCTTCGGCAGGTATGAGATGAATTGGCTGTACATCGGCTTCGGATTTAGCAACGGCGTTCTCTGCCGGCACCGGTGCAGGCGATTGCGTGCAGGATGCCGATGACGCCAAAACGACAAGCCATAACCCACTGGTAAAGAAACGCAACGTGCTTTTTTTATGGCTGCGACTCATGGATGAAGCCCAGGCCCTAGGCTTGCCGACGCATCGCAAAGATATGTGCTGCCCTCCTCTTATACTCGCACAACTCGTGTAGCCCAGCAATTGTCGATTCCACATCCGTGCCTGCGCAAGCTGTAAGAACTACGCTGGACGGGTTGCAAGTCCTTTCCGAATTGGTAAGCCGCGCATGGCAATCGCACGAACGACGGTTTAGGATAACCGGCGACGACTGATTCTTAACTGCCTTGGGAGCATGTCGATGCGTCACAATTTCTGGCACCGTGTTGTTGCTTGGCGATCCTTGGCGCCGAGCATTCGGCTTGCCGTGGTCGTCGCGATCGCCCTAGCGTCGTGCGGCGCTTCGTCAGCCTACGCAGAAGACTCCGACGAGCCGGTGACGCTCGAAAACGTCGGCAACCCCGGCAAGAACGACCCCGCCGAGCCGCTGGCCGAAGAATTTTCCGCGGCCAAGGCAGCGCGTTATCTCGATGTAGCGGCGGTCGGCTGGCAAAAGACTTTCGGCTGCATGACCTGCCACACGAATTATTTGTATCTACTTTCGCGGCCTGCCGTCTCCAGCGACGTGATCGCCCATAGCACGGTGCGCAATTACGCCGAGAAGCTGGTCTCGGATCGTTGGCCGGCGAAGGGACCTCGCTGGGACGCCGAAGTGGTCATGACCGCGGCCACGCTCGCCGGAAATGACGCGCAAACCACCGGCAAGCTCCACCCGCTCACCAAGGAAGCGCTCGATCGTGTCTGGACCGTACAGCGCGAAGACGGCGGCTTCGACTGGTATAAGGTCTGCCACTGGCCTCCCTACGAAGACGACGACTATTTCGGCGCCACGATGGCCGCCATCGGCGTTGGAATTGCGCCCGACGGCTACGCCAGCACCCCCGCCGCGCAGGCCGGCATCAAAAAGCTGCACGACTATTTCGCGGCCAATCCGCCGCCGTCGCTGCATCATCGCGCGTTTTTGCTTTGGGCCGCGACGTATCTGCCTGAGTTCATGGACGACTCGCAACGAAAAGAGTGCGTCGACGAACTGCTCAGCCTGCAGCATGAGGATGGCGGTTGGGGTATCGCCCAACTGGGAACATGGGAACGCCGTGACAAATCACCACAAGACACAGTGTCCAGCGACGGATATGGCACCGGCTTTGTCGTTTTCGTCGCTCGCCGGTCAGGCATTCCGGCCACCGACCCACGGCTGGTCCGCGGTGTTGAATGGTTGAAAGCGCATCAGCGCAAGAGCGGCCGCTGGTTTACCCGCTCGCTGTTCTGCGACCGGGCCCACTATATTTCGAATGCCGGGACATCGTTCGCATTGATGGCGCTGGCCGCCTGCGACGCGTTGGCGGATTCGGAAGCGAAGCCCTAGGCCTCGCTGGGTGCCGCTGTTGGCTTGTCCAGCAATGCAGAGCTGCGGAAAGACACTGCTAGACGAGCCGGTACGCGAAAACCACTCACGGCAGGGGCGCCGACTTTAGCTTCCATTTGCCCGCCTCGCGGATCACAGTCCAGGTCACCTCGCCGCGCTCGGCACTATTACCGTCTAGCACCTTCACGCGCAGGTCGGCCGCGTCTTCCGAATTGGGATGAATTTCGGTAACGATGTACATCCCCTCGGCATAGCGCTTTCGCTGTTTTTCGTCGGGCGCGGTGCCGGTGGCGAAGACAGTTTTGAATTGCTTGGCGCTCGCCGCCGCATCCGCCAGTTGCGTTACCGGCCATGCCAGGACATCGCTATTAGCCGGCGGAGCCGCGTTGCGCGAACATCCGACCGTGGCCAGCGACAACAGCGCCGCCACCGCGGCGCACTGTACACCGGTCATGGCGCGGTTCCCGATTCACCGCCGGCGCGGGTCGAGACTGACTTCCACACCGTGGCATCGATCGAATCGGCCGTGAATTTTGACGAGCCATCGGCGTACATCGCGATCACGCCCCCCGGGTGCTTGCTGCGCGCCGACGCAAAAACCGTCCCATCCTTTTGATTTTGCGTGCAATGCAACGGATCTCCATCCGAGATTTTCGGCTCGCACATCGGGATATAGTCGTTCATTTTTGAATTGGGCGTGTACATCGTCGTGAAGATCGACGATCCCATGGCGTTGGCCGCCCAACAGCCGCGGGCGTCCAGGTAGCTGTCATAACCAATCACTTCGCTGACCATCACCGTGTTCGAAAGGCCGTCGATCACGTCCGAGGGCCTGGTGCCGCGGCCGTAGCCCATCTTCCACGTGCCGGGGCAGCGCGGATCGTTCTGAGCGACAAAGCTCCCCAGATCGACCACACCAAACATGCCAGCCGTGGTATTGTCGGCGTACGAGTTGTAGTCCTTCGATCCCCAATTGCCGGCGTAATTTCCTTTGCCGAGTCCCTCCAAACTCCAACTGGCCAGTTGCCAGTCCATCGTGTCGGCGCTGGGACACAGCAAGTACCAGGGCGTCACTTGTCCGATGGCGTCGAAGTAATCGCCGACGTCCGAGGCTGGATGCGAGCAGTCATCGCAGCCGCTGTAATCCTGTTGCATGCAATTTTCCAGGTCTTGCATGGTGCGGGCGTCCTCCATGTCACCGGCGATCATGCTCACCCAGTTCGGCCCCTGACACACGGCGCCGGCCTGCGTTCCGCCGGTAATCCATTTGTTCTTGGCCGCGTTCGGTACGCCAGCCGGAAAGCTATTCAGCCGACTGACCTGGTTGTGCAGTGCGATCCCCATCTGTCGCATGTTGTTGCTGCACTGCGCGCGGCGGGCCGCCTCGCGCGCCGCCTGCACGGCCGGCAGCAGCAAGCCGATCAGAATGCCGATGATCGCGATCACGACCAGCAATTCGACGAGCGTAAAGCCACGGCTGCAATCGCCCCCTCGTGGAACAGTCATTTCGAAATACCCGAACTCGAATTAGCTAAATGCGCTGCACGCAACACGGTACGCTGGCGTCGGAAGGCCGTGTCACTTCGCGTGTCTGCGAACGAGTGGGTAGCCCCCGCAGAGCATCGCCAGTACCGCCAGTGCGATGCTGCCCGGTTCAGGGACGGGGGCAACGGCGGCGCCAGCGCCGCTCGTTGCCAGCCAGTTAGACGACACGAGCGCCAAGTCCTGACCGTTGACAATGCCATCGTTATTGACGTCGCCAGTGACCATCGAACCGGTTTGCAACCAATTGCTCGAGACCAAGGCCAGGTCTTGCCCATTGACGATGCCGTCATGATTTACATCCCCCGTCAACGCCTGAGGAGCAGCGGCGGGGATCATCGTCAGCCCGTAGAAGTACGTATCGCTCGTGCTACTGACGATTTGATTGAAGGTGAGCGTTCCAAAATCACCGTTCGAGGATCCACTTTTGTCGATGGCCTCGTAAACGCCCGTCGAGGTCTGCACGAAGATATCGACCCACTTGCTATTCGTTGGATCGATCTGAACGGACAGCCCTTCGGGCGAGCCTAGTGCGTTGATGGACTCGCGTGACGCGTATGTCAGATTGTTGGCGCTCAAGGGGGTGCCACCGGCGGAATACAATTTGCCGATGTAGGCATTCCCGGACGGATCACCGACGACGTAAGCGACGTTCGGTGTGCCGGCGACCCCATTGATGGGTTGCGTCCCTGGCAATGTGACAAAGCCGAAAGCGGTCGTCGAATTATCTGACAGCGGCGTCAGCAAAGTATTGGTCGGTGTCGGCGACGTAGGCGCTCCGGCGCCGATCGCATAGAAGCCATGCGTTCCTACGGAGCTCGACCCGGTGCCGCCGTAGAGTTGCCCGCCCGCGATTTGCACATTGCGCCAATCGGTATTTCCCTGCAGTGCGGTGGTCGTAGCACCCGACGTGCCGAAATTCGCGACGTATTCCAAGCCGCCGCCAAAGCCCTGCCCCGGTGGACCGTTATATTTGCTGGCGACCCACATCTCGCTGCCGTCGTTCGAGTATGCGGCGCGTAGGTATTGCGGGCTGGCGACGGTTGCATTCAACGCGGTGTGCGAGAAGACGCCGCTCGTCGATACCTGGCCGATTTGATAGTAGGGACCCATGCCGCTGCCATCGGTGACGCGTGCGGTGTTTGGGTCCACCGGCTGCTGGTAACCGGCAAAGTCGATGTACTGACCGTTGCCCGAGATATTCAGATGCCCCTCGTGGCTTGCCAGCCCGATACCCGGCAGCGTCATCACGTCGGTGGGAATCGCGTAGGTGCCGACGTATGAGCCCGTCGGCGTGTATTCGTCGAGGTACATGGGCACCTCACCCGTCGCATAGTCATTTTCCGAATGCGTGGCGTCGCCACCGCGCATCACGACCAAGTCCCCCGGCGTGAATTTCGTGATCGGGGTATTTTGGGCGACAACGACACTCGCCTGCGCTGCTAGTCCCACGGTTATCACCGCCAACAACCGCACCTTGCTGAATTCCATCAGAAACCCGCTCCGTCTGTGCTTAAAGCCTATCCGAGAACCTTGGCGGCTCTCAAGGCGACGATAGCGAATTGAAAATGGAGCAGGCCCAGATAATTCGCGGCTTTCTTTTCCCAGCGGATCAACAAGCGCCGTGCGCGGTTGAGCCAGGAGTGCGTGCGT
>DASYDW010000081.1 GCA_036499395.1 Pirellulales bacterium | reverse complement strand
CTGGCAAGGACAACGTCGAATTGATACTCTCGGGCATGGTGGCGTACTCCTGGGGAATTGGGTCCGTAATCAACCAAATTCAAACCCAAGTACGCCGCCTTTTTCAACTCAACTCATCCACAACTTTCGGTTATATCTCCGGCATTCCCAAGGTAGATATCGAAGTTTCATTCTCTTCGCTAGCTTAGACAGGCGCAGAATGACTCAGGGCGAACTCGACGGCAACCGAGACAATGAATCCGACGAGGATAGCGACCTCGATTCAAAGCTCCAGGCGGCGGAGCAGGCAAAAAAAGAGCTGGAGCAAGTGGGCTGGGTCTGGCGAGACGAGAACGATACCAAATTCCTGTGTAACCCCTCAGATCCGGACATTAGGATCTGGTTTCATCCCTATTCTGGCGAACAGCTACTCTCACCGAAATTGGTCGAGCGACTCAAACAGGATGCAGACCGCGAACGCCAAACTGACGCACCAGTCGACTGATGTGCCAAGCATCATGAACCGACTTCAATGATCGCCAGAATCGCCCGCCGGAAGGATTGCGGCAGCGTGCCCCACGCTGCGATCACTTGCCGCAAACTCGCATCCAGAGCGATCCCGCCACCAGCTGCGTCGGATTTCGCGTCGCGCGTCCTCGAAATCGCGTCATTTCCCGAGGAATTTGACGGTTGTTCGACGCCCCGTGGGAGTTCAGGTTTGTTGCCGCCTGACCCATGAAGAAACAATCCCCCTTTTTGGAGGGCTGCAAAAGTCACGTGACTACGGAACCTGGATAGTGGCAGTGCGACTCCGCAAAACAAACGCCAAGGAACTCGTGCAAAGTACTCGCCGGTTTCGTTGACGCTTTAGCTTACCCTAGAATCGGTTCGACACGGCTTACGACCGGTACAGCGCGAGCCCATTCAGCGTCACGCCCAAAGGAATGAGCAGACCAAGCAGCGTCAACGGCATGAGAGTACCCTTGAGGATGCCAAATAGCTGCCGCGACTTCTGCAATTCGTCTCGCTGGCCTTTCAACTCTGCCACGAACCTTGGCAGGCGGTCATCAACAAGCTCTTTGAACATCGTGCCGGCTGCCGCCACATTTGCCCTTGCCGCGCTGATCGATCCCGTAAGCTGTTTTCCAGTCAGCGCAGACATCTCCTTTAGCAAGCTTGCGCTCTGGTCCAAGTTGCCACCAACCTCGCTCAATTGGTCACGCGCCGTGATGAGCACTGCCTTTTCATCCTTCATCAGGACGCGCTCCGTAATGTCCGCCTTGACAGGATACTTAAACGAGACCTTGTTATTGGAAATGGATACCTGCTCTGGAACTGAAAACGCCAGCTCCTTTTTCTCAGCAGAAATACTCTTTGGAGCGGAAAACTCAAAGTCCTTCTCCTTAATGTCTAATCCGTTCGGCACTCCGGCGTGGTTTTTCTTAACCGTAATGCCGTTCGGGTAATTGAAGGAGTATTCCTTCGGCGTTACTTCAATACCGGAAACATAACTGATCGCATAGTCCTTTTTCTGCACGGTAATTGTCGGCACGTCAAAATCATGTTGCGCCGTTTGGATGTCAATCGTCGGCACATGGATGGGCAGTTCCTTTTGCAGATTGTCGCACACCTTGGCAACCTTGCCGGTCAGGTCGTGTAAGTCGCCGACACGCTTTCCCCACCCGTCGAGCAGATTGGAGATATCTTTCGCAGAGTTTTCCAGTGCGACCAACGTACTTTCGTGTGGCGACACCGACTTCTGCAAGCTGACCAGCATCTTGCTTGCGGTTTCGAACACGTCCACGGTCACAGTAATCTGCTTCTCGCCGCGGCCGACGATGTTGTCGAGTTCATCGAGTGAACTCCGCACGCTGGCACTATACATCGCCGACAAGTAGATAATCAGCACGATCGCGAGCCCCCCGATAATCATCTGTCCCAACGCAATGTTCTTGGTAAAGCGCATGCCTGGTCTCCCTTTGTTTTGTATCGTTACCTAATGCGGAATAACGAAGCATCGGGTTGGTCGGTTGCCTCGGCGTGTCTCTCAGCCGTGCGCAAAGTACCCTTTTGAGGGTGGGTCATTCTACCGCCGGCTACGGCCCACGTGACCTAGTGCAAACGCGAGCAGAAAGTCCGCTCTGCAGAGTTCGTGCAGAGATAAGCATGAAAATGGCGCGAATTCATGCAAACGCTGCACAGCGTGTGTTGCCGAAAGGCCAGAATTCGCCATAACTTACGGCAGTTGCACGATTCCTGAATGCACTTCCCAAGCTGGCTGTCGACGGTTCGAGTCCGTTCGCCGCTTTATTGTAGAAGCCATTCAGTAAACGGCTTACCGCCACCTGTCCAAAATGTCCGCCGCCGCTCGGGTGACAGAATTCTTCGCTCCGCAGGTGGCGCGACAGCGAGACTCTCCCGGGATCCACGTATCTTCCGAAGACGCGAGTTTCTCCGGCGGCGATGGCGACGGACCTCGGGTAGATCGACCTGTGCGAGCAAGCTTCAGCCCGTTTTCCTCGCTTCGCGCTAACTCGCGTCGTCGTTGGGATCAGCTCCGGCAGAGCCGGGGACACAGTTGCCACAAAGAGGACCTACTTGCACTGCCCAATAGTCCGGGTCTGGAAGCCCGGCTTGGCGAGCGAGTCTTCCGAGTTCGACGATCGACCGCGCGCCTTCGTCAACGTGCAGTGCAGCTCCACAAGATTTGCAATGCATCGCCGTGGCTCCCTGTACGAAGTATTTCTCTTCTGGCCCGCTCCCGGTCCCGATCACAGCCGGAAGGCACATCGTCAACGCGAAAAGCTGGGTGACTCCGACTATTTAGGAATTACGAGTCGGTCCGGGTACCGTTTGGCCGGTGGCTCCATCTGCGCGCCCAAGTTTTCGACCTCTCGGCCGAGCCCCGCAAACGCACGACCGACATCGTCGACGGCGTAGCCACTACCCTCGACGAGTTTGGCCGCAATCCTCCGAGAATCTCGGATTGTCTCCTCGGTAGCCTCACCGACGCGCTGACCGCTGAATCTCAAGGCAGTTTCCAAATTGTCGGCCGCTGCCCGAAGACGACGACCGGCCACGCGATGCTCGCGCGCTTGCCAAGCCATGCGCCCATGATCAACGTGGTGTTGAGCAATCGTGTGGTAGGCACGCGCCAGGCGCTTATCGAATTCGCGAACCGACTGAATGCCTCGCTCCTCGACGCGCGCGGCTAACTTTTCGAGGTCACGCGCAGCTTCATGCAGTGAGTCCCTCGAATCTTCGGCCAAAGTTGCCGCGTGATCTCGCAACTGTTTCGCAGCGAGGCGAATGCGCTCTCCCGCTTGCGCAGCGTCGACTTCTAGAAAAGCGCCACGAGCGGATTGAAGCGTCATGCCCGTGCCGTCGGTCGCGAATTCTTCACGGACGAGCGAATCGGTCGGTGCTGGTGTCGTGGGTGGATCCGCTGCCAAGCCGGCCAGCGGCAGCGTCAGCCAGGTCGTTACCGCGCATACTGCAGCACTTAAACGCATCTTCGAGCCTCTTTGTTGGAATGAGATAATTCCTACTTTGCGGAGTCAAGAGCATTCCGTGCGGCGCCTTCTGACGACGGAAGCCAAGACGGTCTCGGTTACCACCCTCGACCTGCGTGCTTGTCGTACGAATCCCGAATCTATCGAAGCCTATCGGGGCATTGATTACGCAAAAGGCGCGCCGCTTCCGTTCGCGCGAACCGAAACGTTAAACCAAGGGATGAAGGGCCATTAAAAAGGCGCGAATCCCGGGGAGGGATAGTCATGGCTGTGCGATACGGCGCGCTTTTGCCGCCACGGCGCGCCACGTCATTCCGCATTTCCGAGCGAAAGCATTTGGCAGAGGTCTCAAGATCGATGTAAAGGAAGCCTGCCTGACTCGCGTCGCCCGCCGAATAGACGCCCATACGGCTTGCGCGAGCAACATGGATAACTAATACGACTGCTGATGTCGGCTCGGTGGGTGGTCGCGGTACGGCATTTGCAAATTGAACCTATTTGCCCTTATCAGCGCCATCTCCACTCGGAGACCATCATGTCCGTTTTCAATAGCGTCCTGGTTGGCATCGACCTATTGCAGGAAGACGGGCATGATGCGAGCCGTTTCTCCCTGCCGGTCGAAGAGGCGATCAAGCACGCGCTCTGGCTGGCCGAAAAGACAACCGCCAGCGTTACCTTCTTCGCCGTCTTGAACGATGCCGAAGATACGCTTCCTTCACCAAAAGCAGACGACTCTTGCTTGACGAGCCAGCTTCACCGATCGGGACAGCAGGCGCTCGATCGTCTTGTCGATTCCGCCACGAAGCGAGGTTTGATCGCCAACGCCAAGCTTGTGAGCGGTGAGGCTTGGGTCGAGATCATTCGCGAAGTCGAGCAGAGCGGGCATGACGTTGTCATTGTCGGCACGCGCAATGTGCGCGGCCTGCGACGCCTGTTGTTCGGTAGCACCGCCACGCGACTGCTGCATAACTGCCCGTGCCCAGTTTGGGTGACTCGCCCCGAGTCGAAGCCGATTCCCCACAAAATCTTGATCACCAGCGACTTCAGCCCGGTGTCGGATATCACGGTGAAACTGGGCCTGGCGATCGGAGAACTCAGCGGTGCCAAAGTATCCGTACTGCACTCGGTCGACTATTTGCTCGACCGGCGGTACAGCGTCGGTTTGCTGCATACCAATACCGAGGCTTACCACGCGCACGTCAAGGCGGAAGCACACGAGCGACTGACCGAGCAGTTGGCCCGCGTGGTCGACGGACCGTCAACAGCCACGGTGGATTTGCAAATCGTCGGGGGGGAGAGCGTTCCTGACACGGCTATCGTCGAGTTTATCGAACATCATCAAATTGACTTGCTGATGATGGGGACAATCGCTCGCGGCGGGCTTCCGGGATTGACCATCGGTAATACGGCGGAGCGATTGGTGACTCATGTGCCCTGCTCGATGCTGGCCGTTAAGCCGGCCGACTTCAAATCGCCAATCGCTTCGACTGCGGCGACTAAATCGTGAGCCTCGATGGCTCGGGGTAAATCAATCTCTGATTTCTCCAGGATCGGTCGCCACGCTCGAAAAATGGCGATGCACAAACCGGTCCCTTTCGACCGATGCCTAAACGTTTGAGGTAGGCATTACCCCCCGCATTGACGTGTCGGCGGGTCACCGTCGGTTCGATTTTGGCACAGCCAAATGCTCTTGCGTATCCACTTCTGATATATTCAAATAAGCGAATATTCTGATGTAGTTATGCAGGCCTTGCAGGTGGATCGTGCTCGAGTCAATGCGGCGATTCAAAGCCGACGTCTTTCAAGCCTTGGCACATCCGACTCGCGTTGCCATTGTCGAATATCTCCAACAAGGCGAATTATCTGTCGGCCAACTGTGCGAGAAGATCGAGATCGAGCAAGCCAATGCCTCGCAGCATCTCTCGATTCTCCGCAACAAGCACATCGTCCAGACTCGTAAGGCGGGCAATCAAATCTTCTACCGGCTGCGCGACCCGGCGTTCGGGAAGATACTAACGGCCTTGCGGGAGTATTTCCTAGCGCAGGCAACCGACACGCTCAAGTTATTGCGGACGGAACAGGTCGAAGCCCGAAAGCTGCTAGACCGGCCGGCCGCTTCCGCGCCAAGGGCTCGACGAAGGGCGAAGCGATGAGCAGCTCCGCCGCCACGGAAGGCCGTTACCAAGCGCTTCGAGAGGCAATCGAGGACGCCGCGCGTTTGCTCCCCACGCAAGGCCCGATCACGGTATTCGTGACCCAAAACACGTTACAAGCCTTCGAGGATTTGCCATTCGATAAGGCACTCGAACACAGCGCCGAGACGTTCGGCTGCGAGACCTATCTTCCGGAAGGCAATTACCGCGATGCGCTCACCGCGGGGCGTATCCGCGCCGACGACGTGTGGGAAGTGCTCGAGGAAGATCTCGGAATGAAGGCTGTCGATGGCGTCGCCCGATTAGTCAGCCGGATCGACCTGCGGCTGGCGATGCTTCAATATCCGCTCCGGACCGGGCCCGCAGAAGAGCTCCTGTGGTTCGTTGCCATGACCGACGCCCTCCGGCGCGTCAGTGCCGTCACGCCCGTCGCGGCCAAACAAAAACTGATCGCCGAGACTCGGCGGTGGGTGATGCGCGATCTTCGCGGTCGCAACGGAGCAAACGGAGCAAACGGCGAGTGCTGCCAACCGGATTGGGTGAACGAGCTTTTCGAGAAATTCGGCGAGTCGAAAATCGAAAGCTGGAACGCAGAGACCTGGGAAGCCGTGACGCTCGAAGCACTGTGGCGCGTCTGCCGCGACGGCGTTCGATCGGTGCCTGAAATCAATGACAATCGGCCGCTTCCAACTCGCCACCGTGATCTTCTCCTACGAATCGCCGACACCGACATCGACTTGCAAGTTAATCCTATCCTGATCCGGTTCTCCGCCGCGTTCGTAGACCAAGGAATTGCTCATTGGGTGCTTCCGGACCGCGACAAGGGGTTTTTCCAAGCGTTCGCATCGCTCTACCGGAAGCAGGCCTCGCCAGAGTCGTGGCTGCGGCAGCTTGGCCGCGAAGTTGCTCGACTGCAGGACGCGAATACGAGCGCCGTAGACTCGATTCTCGAGTCGCTTGCAGCACTTGGCGTTCCGCAAACCGACTGGAACGCATTCCTCAAGGAAACGGCACTATCGCTCCGAGGTTGGACCGGCATCATTCAGCAGATCGAGGCTCGCGGCGACCATGTTCCGTACCCGATCCCCGCGGGCACGCTCACGGAATTCCTCGCCGTGCGTCTATTGCTGGAGCGCTTCGCACTATCCGAGTTTTCGAAAAAAGTGCTCGGCTACACCGGCCCCCTAGCGTCACTTCAGAGCGAAATCCTAGAGCGCCTTCCGCACTCGACCAGGTCTAGCGAGGAACAGTGGGCGTTCAATGTCTTCCAGTTGGCACAAGTTCTCGGTTGGCCGCCGGACAGACTCCGTCGGCGGACCGCCGCGGAGTGGACAGATTTGGTTCGCGAGATTGATGCATTCGACAGTTTTCAGCGGCGTCGCATGTTTCACGCGGCCTACGAAAAGCGATTCCACGAACAAGCCCTGGATGCACTCTCGCTTCACACACCGCGACCAGCACCAACCCCGCCGCGATTCCAAGTAATAACATGCCTGGACGAACGCGAAGAGTCCTTCCGCCGGCACCTTGAGGAGACGGCCCGGGATTGTGAAACGTTCGGCGCCGCAGGCTTCTTCGGCGTGGCGATGTATTATCGCGGCAGTGCCGACGCTCACTTCGCGCCACATTGTCCCATCTTCATGCGGCCCGAGCACTATGTCGAGGAGCACCCCGAAGAGGCGACGCAAGAAACCCGCCGGCGACGGAAGGTCCGGTGGATGCTGGGAACAGTCCTTCACAAAATTCATTTTGGCACCCGGGGACTTTTCTCGGGAGCGTTCCTGACGGCTGCGCTGGGAGTGCTGGCTACGATCCCGTTGATTGCCCGCACGCTTTCACCGCGAATTGCAGCCGGTATCCGTACGCGGTTGGCCCACTTTGTCCGCCCGCCGTGTACCCGCCTCGGTGTAGAGCGCGGCGCGTCCGGCTCGGGATTACCGTCTGAGCAGGTCGGCTTCACTGCGGACGAGATGACCGACATGGCGAAGCAGTTGCTGCAAGGTATCGGGCTGCTGCAGAACTATGCGCGGCTCGTATTTGTGATTGGGCATGGGTCGCGGAGCATGAACAACCCGCACGCGTCCGCCTACGACTGCGGCGCCTGCGGCGGCTACGCTGGCGGAGCGAACGCCCGAGCAATCGCACAGATTTTGAACGACTCTCGAGTTCGCGCCGGCTTAGCACGGCACGGATTGGTCATTCCGGACGACACTTGGTTTCTGGGCGCTCTCCACAATACCTGCGATGAATCGCTGGCGGTCTTCGATCAGGATCTTATGCCCGGCAGCCATCGCGCCGAGTTGGATTATGCCCTGGCCGCGATGGAACAGGCGCTCGGCGGAAACGCGCACGAGCGCTGCCGGAGATTCGAGTCCGCACCGCTGACGCTCACTTTCGCCGACGCCAAAGAACATGTCGAGAATCGGGCCGAAGACCTTGCCCAGGTTCGACCAGAATTGGGCCATGCAACCAACGCCGTCTGCGTGATCGGCCGGCGGCAGCGGACCCGTGGCTTGTTCCTCGATCGCCGCGCATTTCTCGTCTCCTACGACCCGACGCGTGATGATCCGGAGTCGACAATTCTGGCACGTCTCCTGGCCGCCGCCCTGCCGGTGTGCGCGGGCATAAACCTTCAGTACTACTTCTCGCGCGTGGACTCGATGGGCTGGGGCTGCGGCACGAAACTTCCCCACAACATCACATCCCTTGTCGGTGTGATGGACGGAGCCGCCAGCGATCTGAGGACGGGACTTCCCTGGCAGATGGTCGAAATGCACGAACCCATGCGCCTGTTGATCGTGGTCGAGACGACACCCCAGGCGATGCTCCATCTCATGTCCCACGACACGGCCCTTGATCGGTTGGTGCGGAATCGCTGGGTACGGCTGGCGGTGCTTGATCCGCACTCATCGCGCATTGAGCTGTTTGAATACCGCAAGTTTTTTCCGTTCCGATCGGTGGCCGACCATTTGCCGGTCGCCGCGTCATCCGCGGACTGGTATCGCGGTTGGCGCGACCACCTGGAGTTCGCGGAAGTCGGGAAGTAATCTCGAAAACGCATGGAAGGCCGATAATGGAAATTGCCACCGTGTTAGGGCTGAGCGTGTTGCTCTCGCCGGTCCTGCTGCTCGCCACGCTCGGAGGCGGCTCTCTCATCGATTGGCCGCTTAGCGAACGCAACATTAACCGCCTGGCTCGCCTGACTATGCTGGTCGGATTGCTTGCGTCGATCGGCGTACTCATGGTGATGCTCATCGGGGGAACTCGCCACGTCACAGTGCTGTCTGCCGCGTGGATTCGCCTGCCACACTACCACTTCTTCGTGAAGTTTGTGTTCGACCGGCTCTCGGTCCCCCTCGTGATCCTGACGTTCCTGCTGTGCGGCATCATCGTGTCATTTGCCACGCGTTACATGCATCGAGAGCGGGGCTATAACCGCTTCTTCACGTTGTTCGCAATTTTCATCGTCGGCATGGTGCTGACCTGCCTGGCAGGTACCATCGAGACCCTGTTTGTCGGCTGGGAATTAGTCGGGTTATCAAGTGCGCTGCTTGTCGCTTTCCTCCAGGAACGGCCGGCTCCGGTTCGTAGCGGCCTCCACATCTGGATCATTTATCGCGTGTCGGACGCCGCGTTATTGCTTGCCGCGATCCTGATGCATCACATGCTGGGAGAAGGCGATTTTGGACGGCTCTTGGCCACGGATCCCGCGCATCCGTGGCCACAAGGCACGATCTCGGCGACGCCGGTCCAGGCACTTGTCATCGGTTTGCTGCTCGTCGTAGCTGCGGCGGGGAAGTCAGCGTTGGTGCCATTTTCCGGTTGGCTCCCGCGAGCGATGGAAGGGCCAACGCCGTCGAGTGCCGTCTTCTACGGGGCGCTCTCCGTCCATCTCGGCGCGTTTCTTCTGTTGCGCATGAATCCGCTGCTCGTCGCGTCGCATCTGCTCGCGCTGTTGGTAATCACCCTGGGGTTGGTGACCGCGACGTACGCGCATGTAGTCGGGAGCGTCCAAACGGATATCAAGAGCGTCCTTTCCTTCGCCTCACTGACACAAGTCGGTCTGATCGTGGCCGAAATCGGTCTGGGCGCCTGGATTCCCGTCTTGTGGTATGTGGCGCTCGCGCACCTCCTTGGACATGCGTGCGTTCGGACGTTGCAATTCGTCCGTGCGCCGATGCTGCTGCAGGATTATCGCCGCTTGGAAGGCGCGATCGGCGGCCCGTTACGGCGACCCAATGCCGGCTTCCTACGACTGATTCCAGTTCGTTGTCGCGCCTGGGTCTACGTATTCGCGCTTGAGCGAGGCTATCTCGACTCGATTTTGACGACGTTCCTGGTAGCACCTTTCGTCAAGCTGTTCGGTTGCTTCGACAGGATCGAGCGGCGGTGGTGCGACTTCCTAGCGGGTCGACAACCGTCGGCAGTGCCTACGCCCTCGGCCGTGGTCCCACCCGCTGCTGATGGGACGAGGTCCTTGCCATGAACGTTTTCGAGGTTCCGTGGCTGGAACTGTCTATCGGCATTCCCTTACTGGGCTCGTTGTGGGTAGCCGGCATTCGGAATCCGGTCATCGCGTTGCGCTGGTGTCTAGCGTTCGCTGCGATCACACTGGGCTGCACGCTATTCGTCTTCGTCGGTCAAGCTACGGGCCGATCACCGACAGGCGCGAGCGAGTGGGACATCCTGCCTCGGCTGTTCAATGCACGCATTCTGGAACTGGACGCATTGAGTGCCCCGCTCCTGCCACTCGTGGCCCTCTTGCACTTGCTGACTGTTCTTACCACAGTCCGCACGAAATTCGCCTTCGATTCGTTTGCCTGGATGCTTCGCCTCGAAGCGGTGCGACTGGCAACCTTCGCGTGCAAGAGCCCGTGGGTGCTGATCGGCCTTCTGTTAGTGGGCGTGGGGTTGACCTGGCTGGAACTCGTCCGCCGCGGCAAATCGACCCGCGTGTATGCCATACACATGGGACTTTTCGCAGTTTGCCTCGTCGGCGGATGGGCGTGCCTTGACCCAGCGCTGCCCGTCAAATCGGCAACACTGGCTTCGCTACTCATATTCGTCGCGGTTTTGATCCGCAGCGGCACCGTACCGGTTCACGTGTGGGTCACGGAACTGTTCGAGCATGCCTCGTTCGGTACCGCTCTTCTCTTCACGGCGCCGCTCACGGGAATGTACATCGCCATCCGGCTGGTACTACCGGTAGCGCCAAGTTGGATTCTGACAGCGATTTCCGTCTTCTCGTTGGTCACGGCATCTTACGGCGCTGGCATGGCTGCCGTGCAACAGCAGGCGCGGCGCTTTTTCGTGTTCCTCTTCCTCAGCAATGCATCGCTGGTGCTGGTGGGAATGGAACTGCATACCTCGCTGAGCTTAACAGGGTCGTTGTTCCTATGGCTTTCGGCAGCTCTCTCGCTGAGCGGATTGGGATTGACGATCAGGGCGCTCGAAGCCCGCTTCGGGCGGCTGTCGCTCAGCCGGTTTTCAGGACTCTACGACCATTCACCGGCCCTGGCCGTGTGCTTCCTGGTGACGGGCTTAGGCTGTGTAGGGTTTCCCGGTACGTTGGGGTTTGTAGGAATGGAGTTGCTCGTCGAGGGCGCGATGGGAGCCAGCCCCGCGACCGCAACCGCGATTGTGCTGACCGCGGCGATAAATGGCATCGCAATCATGCGAGCTTATTTCCTCCTCTTCAGCGGCGGTCGACACCTTTCAACGCTATCGCTGGCGATCACCACACCCGAGCGGTGCGCCGCGATAACGCTTTCGGTACTGATCCTGGGCGGCGGCCTTTACCCGCAAGCAGGGACTGCATCGCTTTATCGCGCAGCGGAGTCGGCGCTGAAGGATAGCGCAGCACATCGTTTAACGAGCCAAGCCAACAAAGAAAGCGCGCATACGGAACCCGACCAATTGCGTGATTCCCGGATGCACCTCCCAAGCTGGATGCCTGGGCCTACCTCCAGAAATGGACCATAAACGACCAAGGCCACATCACACTCTGGTTCAAATCCAGACAGCATCGTGGTTGAGCTCGCGACTGAACCCAGACACGACCTCGATCGGCTCTTTATCGCACATTCGCGGTGTCCAGCGCAACGACGGCGGGCAGATTCATCAGATAGTCGTGGCGCTTTTGGATGAAGTTGCGCAAAGAAACCGTCGAGTGGCGGCCATCGCTCGGGGGCGGAATATTCTCCGAGGACACCGCGAAGTCGAATTCTTGCAACGAGTAGAGCTGGCGCGTCCCTTCGGCGATCGAGGGACGGATGGAAGCTGCAAGCGATTCCACAACCGGCCGCAGCTCGTCCCAATCGAGAAAATCTTCGGCAATGGCGCGCACGTGTTGCAGGTATCTCTGTTGCAGACTAGGGACGGCCAGCAGCCTGCTGCGCAATGGTTTTGACCGGTCTTTCAGTCCTACCAGCGGATCCAATTCCAAGGGGTCCGCGCGACGGGCATTTGCATTGCGTCGGCCGAAGCCAGGACCCATTCCGGGCTGAAACGTCTCATTCGCGTCGTGCGGCAGGACATGAAACAGTCCTCCCTTGTCCAAGTACAGAGAATAGTCGCTGGCGCGAATCCAATAACCGTCTGAATTGATGAGAACATTTTCCAGTGCTAGAAACCACAGGGCCTCGTCGATATCGAGCTGCGGCGCAAGCTCTGCTTCCAGATATTCCAGCGGCGTCTCGCAGAGGGTCTTGCAGAGGCGGATCAATGCCTGCCAAGCATCGTCCTTGTCGTCAGACTTGATTTGATAGATACCTTTATAAGCGGCAACGTCTTCGCCGAGATACGCAAGTCCTCCACGTCCGCCGGGTGAACCAGGTACCTTCCAGCGAGTTCCCGGTTTGCCTGCAAAATTCTCCTCGACGAACGTCTTATCGAACTGCTCCACATTCGCGTACAGCCCCCAGTTTTCGCCGTTGATCACGACATTCACGTAGTTCGCCTTGGGCGCCGGCATGTAGTGTTGCGCGATGTAGAAGTACAGCACCGTGTGCATGCAGGAAGGATCTTCGTGGCAGTTCAGCAGATTCAGAGTTTTGTAGCCATAGAGCCGCTGCTTGGAATCGCCAAAATCGAGCGAGACGTTTAGGGAACGCTTGCGGCCCTCCGGCACTGCAAAGAATGACGACAGTCCGCGAAAATGGACACCGATGTTTTCGTAGACACGACCGTCGACCGTGAGCGTCGCGGGCACTTCTACATCCGTCTTGTAGAAGTCAGCCATCTCGGCTTCCCAATCCGCATCGGCAAAGTCAAGGAATAAGGTTCGCAGCGGAGACGTCAGCGAGTACAACGGTGCATCGACGTTGGCAACATCGCCGGGTGAGACGTGTTTACCGGGCTCTGGCGCCGGGCGCGCTCCTGGTCTCGCGCCCCCGTCATTCCCCGCCGGCCCGCCGGGGGGCGGCCCAAGGCCGGGGCCTGGGCTGCGGCCGGTCGGATGTTTCTTCATCCATTCACGGGCGGCGTCGCGCTCCTTGCGGTTCAGCTTACCGTCACCATTCTTGTCGAACTGCTTGATCAATTGCCGTTCTCGTTGCATCGGCCCGCCCGGCCCCCCTGGCCCGCCAGGGAACGAAGGACGCAATACCGACTCCGGAAACTTGAATTCGGCCCCCATGAGCCTGGTCCATTCGGGTCGCTGCTGTTCGGAGAGCACCGCCATCGCGGAGGACTCCTGTTGCTTCCGATCCTCGTCCGAGAGCAAGAACGGGGGACGATCGTCCTGCAGGTCTTGAAGTTTCTGCTGCTGCTCCTGCGAAAGTCCCAGTTCCTTCGCGGCCTCGGGCCGTAGCAGTGCTGCGAAGCTTTCGCGCTGGCGCAGCAATTGATCCAAGCGTTTGGCCTGTGCTGGCTGCAGCAATTTATCGATCTTGCTCCGCGTGGCCTCCGCTGCCTTTGTCATTCGTTCTTGCATTTGCTCGAAGCGTTTTTCGCGGTCGGCAGGATCCAGATCGCGCATTTCCGCTGGATTGAACCGTTGAAAGCCGGCTTGCATTTCCTTTGTTTGGTCAGCAAGTACTTTCTCGACCTGCTTTTTTTGAGCGGAGGTAAGCTGAAGTTCCTGTTGCACCTCAGCGGACGCGAGAAGGACGCCCAGTTGATTGGGAGGTCCCATACCAGGCGGCGGACCTCCAGGGCCAAATCCGCCACCGGGAGGAGGACCAAAGCCCGGCCCAGGTTGGGCACAAGCATTCCCTCCCATACTTCCGAGCAGAAGGGTCGTTATCAGCGCGCCGAACGCGCATTGTTTCCGCATGTTCATTCGCATAGCACTCTCCTCAAATGACCAACCCCTCGTTACTCGTCACAGGCAATCCCAATCCTCGCTACGATGTCCAATGGCGTGGATCGCGAGATCATATCCGGCGCATTTCCACGTTCATCACACCTTCGACGCGATTCAAGGCAATCACGAGCAGCGCCATGTCCGATTCAGCCTGGAGCTTTGTCTCGTAACAGCAGTCGATGGCTTCACCTTGGCGCGCTGTCGAACTCTCTGTGAGGACAAACGATTGCAAGTATTCCGACATGACGCGTTCGACGGCCAATCGATCGCGGCCAAGTGCGAGTCGAACGGATAGATGATGCCTGCTAGGCCTGGCGGCTGCACTAACGGCTGTCCAATGGCTCATGGCGATCGCGACTAACCCCGTAATGGGAACACCGACAAGCGCCACAAGGAACAGCCCCGCGCCGGCAGCCATCCCCACGATCACAGCGAAAATCACAAAGGCCGTATCGCGAGTATCGTCGACGACTGTCCGGAAGCGCACGATCGACAGCGCGCCAACCAGGCTAAATGCCCTGGCCACACTATTTCCGATGACGATCGATACCATTGCGATCAACATCGACAGCAGAACCAACGTCGTGGCTAGCGGAGCCGGATGCGATCGCTCGCGACCGTGCGACGCCAGATAGATCAGGGCCACAGCCCCTCCGAATGCAAACGACATTGCCAGTCGCATCGCAAGTCCGGTTACGTCATCGGGAATCCCCGCGCCGGTTGTCGTCGCCAACCATTCAGGCATGTTGTTCGCCTCCCACCGTACTTGTCGCAAGGCCAAGAACCTGGGCCGCGCTGCGATACTTGGAAAATCGCCCCGGCACGAACCGGAATCGATCGAGCACGTCCTTGAACAAACAAGGAAGCGCGCCAGGGAATTTGAATTCACAGATCGTGCGTGTAGAAAACGGCGATCCAGAAACTGTCTCGTGACCGCAGATTGACCAACTGTCGGTCCGCATGGCCGTCAGGTCGCGATCGAACGTCACGCGAATTGGCCCAAACTCGGATGCCCCGATCAAGGCGCTGCGGCGGTAGCCGATCACACAGACGGGCCTTAATCCCTGCCGGCGAATCGACTGATGAAACCAGCGTCCGGCCCAGGTTGGGATCGTTGCTTCCTGAGCCAACTCAATCGTTTGTTCGGCCCCCACCACGGTGCGCTTCTTTCGAACGCGGCTTTGATGCCTTGACTTGCGTTCGAGATACACGCACGCCTCACGACCATAGCGCCTGAGCCGAAATTTTCTGCGCTTGCGCGAGGCGGTACGATGAAGCACATCGAATTGATCAGTATCTGTGTACAGGGTCGTCACCCGATAAGCCCGGTCCGCTGCTTGGGCGGCATACGGGTCGTACTGCATAATCGAGGCAAAGTAATTCTCCAGATCATGGGCCGTGTGCGGGTCGAGCGCCATTTTGATTTCAAAAGCGCAACGCCCGCCCGCCGACGCGCTCCGAAGCGCTGGAGAAATCGTTGAATGCGCGATATCCAAGCGCAGCGGCGCGGTTCCGGAATATGGTGAGACCTCGGCAGGCATAGTGGCTCTCGACAGCGAGGGGAAACGGGCGAAATCATGGGTACATCGCACTAAATCAAATCGCATCACTCGTTCGTCGAGCGTTGGTGCGGATCCCAACTCTCTTCGTGTATTTCGTGTGGCGGTGGCACAGGCGCGCCCAGGGGTCCCGGTGGCCCCAAGGTGATCTCGCCCGCGAACGGCTTGCCCGTCAGCTCCTTCCACTTGCCTTGTTGCTGCGGAGAGAGAATTTCGAGGACTTGCTGAACCGTCTGCCGGTTAAAGGCCAGGCGAGCCTTGTTGTCGAAATCGGGGGGGAAGTCGGCCGCACGTTGCGCACGATGCAGCCGTTCGATCCCGCGGAATTCGATGTCGCGAATTGCCGCACGCTGGACATCGGACAGTTCGAGCGCCGTGACTACATCAGCTTCGTGAAAGGCGAAAATGCCCATCGATTGCAGCGCAATTTGCCGTAGCCGCTGACGCTGGGCCGGAGTCAATAACTCTTCGATCGCCTGTTCGTGTTTCTCGGCCGTCGCCAAAGCACGGCTCTTTCTCGCAGCCGCGTCCAGTCTTCGGAATTCGTCCCACATGGCAGATTGTTCCTGAATAGAGTGCCGGGCGAAAGCGACCACACGCTGACGATCGTCGGCTGCGAGATTCAAGTCGTCCAAGACTTCATCGTGAACGAGCAACGTGATGCATTGCTCGTCCTGCAAGGTTGCCAGTTCGCGCAACATGCGTTCGACGTTCTCTTGTGCTGCGGTTAACTCAGCCCGATTCGCCGAGTCCGCTTGTTCCTGGGCGATAAAATCGCGGTAGTAACCGACCGCCGTGAGCAAGATACGCTGCCGCGTCGCATTCAACATGGGATGATCGGCCAGCTCTACATCGCTGACTCGTATCAGCGTGTCGATCGCCTTTCGCGCTTGTGCAAAGCGTTGAGCCGACTCTGTCGTGCGGGCCACCTCGCGCACCAGAGCGTCCGAGGTCCGCGTTTGCTCGCGAGCGATGATGCGATTGTGAACGAACAGACCAACCGAGAGCAGGCACAACATGGCGAACCCGCTGACGACCACCCCGGGGTGGCGTCGAGCCATTTTTCGAACGCGCTCCGAAACTGTCGGGCGCCGGGCCAAAATCGGCTTGTCTTCAAGAAATCGCTGCAGGTCGTCCGCCAGGGCCTGTGCCGAGGCATAACGATCCTGCGGCGCCTTGGCGATGGCCTTCAACACGATCGTTTCCAGATCCACCGGTATCGCTGGATTGATCAGTCGCGGAGCGCGCGCCTCGCCGTAGGCGACCTGGCGCAGGAGCGCCTCTTTGTTCTTGCTTGCGAAGATCGGCTGCAAGGTGAGTAGTTCATACAAGGTCGCGCCCAACGCATAGACGTCCATCCGGTGGTCCATCAGGTTGGCATCGCCCAGCGATTGTTCCGGACTCATGTACCGCAGGGTGCCCACGAGATCACCCGCGGCGGTCAGCTTGTCTTGCGCATGGAATTGAGCCAGGCCGAAGTCCGTCACCCAGACGTTGCCGCGCGCATCGACCAGCAGATTTGCAGGCTTGATATCGCGATGCACAATGCCGACGTCATGGGCATATGCCAATCCCTCTGCCGCGTACCGCATCCACTGGGCGCAGGTGGCGAAAAACTGATTAGCGCCGCGCGACTGTAATGTCGAAAGCTCGGTCGTCATCCGAGCGACGGTTTCTGCATTGCGCAAGCTAGCGGGATTTTGCGAATCATCGCCGGATTGATTGCTGGGATCCGCCCCGGTGACCGAGTCGTCGCGTGGCGTTCCCGCCTTTTTACGCAGGCGCGACAATAGCTCTGCCAGCGAAATTCCATCGATCAACTGCATCGCATAGTAATGCACGCCGCGATCGCTCCCCACCGCGAACACCGGGACAATGTTTGGGTGATGCAGTCGCGCCGCCGCTTGCGCCTCGTTCAGAAACCGTTGCAACTGTTTGGGCTGCAAGGTTGCCGTGAACGGAAGCACCTTCAGTGCAACCCAGCGGCCGAGCGACAATTGATCGGCCTCGTAAACGATGGCCATGCCGCCCCGCCCTAGTTCACGAACGATGCGAAAGTCTCCGAGCGAATGCCGCAACAGCTCGAGCGGCGTTTCCACCGCCGCACGGGATCCAGATCGATCGCTGACGGCGGCACGCGAGAGTAAGCGAACACCCTCCAGGCAGGTTCGCAGGGGTCTGGCAAGATCGGGATACTTGGTCACATAGTCTTCGATCTGCGGTTGCTCGCCATTTTCGAGTCGCCGCAGAAACTCCTGCGCGATCGGCAGGACGCGATCGTTATTGGTATCATCATCTTCATCGAACGTGGGCGCATTACCTTTTCGTACGTCATTTATCGGGATCATTGCCTCTCTCCCATGCTGGCACGCAATCGCATCACACCGCGCATCCACAGCTTTTCAACGCTGTCGAGCGAGCGCCCCATCTGCGTGGCAATCTCGGGAAACGACTTCGCTTCCCAATGCCGCAGGACGATCACCTCTCGATAGTCATCCGGCAATTGGCTGATGGCGTTGGCAAGCTCGATCTCCTGTTCGTGGCCCATGGCATCCTGACTTGGGCTCTCGGCCGAGGGAGCCGAGATATCTCTGAAACGCGCCCCCGAATTCTGAAAGGAAGTCGTGAGATCTTCCTCCAGACGGATGTCGCGCGCTTGCGTCCCCAGGTACTGCCGCAACAGATTCGAGGCATTCGTAGCGAGAATTTGCCGCAGCCAATTGGTGAATTGAGGCTCGGTCGTCCCCACGAAATTGGGAAAGTTCCGATGGGCGTCGAGAAACGTCTCTTGGACTAAGTCCGATGGATCCACCTTGCGTCGCATGCGACGCCCCAACTCCATTCCGGCCAATAACTTCAGATAATTGCGGTACTGTTCGAGAAGCTCGCCCAACGCCTCGTCCTTGTTGCATTTCGCTTGGGCCAGCAACATCGCGCGGTCCGTTCGCATAGGAAAACCTGGAAAGCCTCAGTCGTTTCGGACCGCACCGGGGGAAGAGCGGCCCGTCGCACCGGGCCCCCGGCCATCGACCCCCACCATTCGGACCTATTAGAAAGGTCACTAAATTCGCGGAGTACCGTCACCCCAAACGGGAAAACAAGTTCCATCGTTGAAAGAATGTTCCACGAACCAGCCGGAACCGGCGTCCGCGATGAGCGAGGCCGAGGTTGCCCCCCGCTGACTGGCCCACCAAAGGAGTTAAAGAGTGGCAGAGTTTGCGGACGATAGTGGCTGTATCGCGCATAACGATTATTCTGATTGTGCCGATATGCCAAAATCTCCGGGGGGGGGGGATGGATGTTTACCAAGGCAACGATCGCCCTGTCTCTATTGGGCTTGCTCACTCCGCTAGCTGCGGCTGAGGACTATTACTCCAATTCAGCAGCTGCCGTGGCAGCTGTCGCTCGTGCACGTGCCAATGCGCGTGTCGCAGCGCCGTCCGAGGATTCGGACCGTAAAACGACCGAAGAGTCGACCGCTCAAACCGTCGACGAGGCGGACGAAAAAGACGGTATCGAAGTAGTCGAGTCGCCGGCCGACAGGCCGGTTGACCAACTCATCCCCAGACCGACTAAGAAAGCGGCCAAAGCGGTCGCGAAGCCGGCCCGAAAAGCGGATCCAAAACCGCTTACTAAGCCGCGTCACGAGCCGGTTCTCCGCTCGGTTCACGAAATGGTCGAAGAGCCGATTGTCGGACCGATCGATGAATCGGAAATGATCGCCGCTCCTATGGCCGAGGAAGGATTCGCCGGTGGTCCGTCGTGCAGCGGCGGTTGCTGTCCGCCAGCGATGAAATGCTGCCTGCCGTGTACAGACTTCTTTCGTCAGCGCTGCTTCGTCTTCGGTGACTATCTGTACATGAAGGCGTTCGGCCCTGACATGGTGCATGCAACGCAGCAGAACGCTGCGCCTGCCGGCCAGGGCACGGTACCGTTCGGCAACGCGCAAAACCTCATTCAACCTTGGCAGCCAGCGTTCCGAGTGGGTGGCGGAATTGCATTCAACAATTGCTCCTCGATCTCGGTCAGCTACATGCAGTTCTTCAGTAATGTGTCCGACACGGTCGGCCTGCCGCCAGGCACGAATTTCGGTAGCGCCGTCTCGTCAGTGCTGACGCCGGGCACGGTCAATTCAGGCACGACGTTCTCGCGCATCGATGCCGTCTCCTCGGTCAACTTTCGAGTGGCTGACTTGATGTACAACCGACTCATCTTCGGCACTCCCAATGCCTATATGAATTGGAGCGCGGGGTTGCGGTACGGGCATCTACACCAGAATTTCCAACAAGACGCCGAATTCGCTCAGCCCAACAACCCACAATTCACGACATCGAGCATCAACTTCGATGGTGTGGGACCGCGACTGGGATTAGACGGACGCCGCCGACTCGGCGCGACCGGGTTCTCGGGCTACGGTCAAGGCTCGATTTCGACGCTCTTCGGTGACACGGTTTCCGGGTACTCACAGACCGACACGCTGACCACCGCCCTGTTAGCGAGCAGCAATCTGCAAAGCTTTCGGGTCTTGCCGGTCCTGGACTTCGAACTAGGGGCTTCCTGGACCAGTTGCGGCGGGCACCTGCGAGTTGGCGCCGGCTACTATACTGCGTTCTGGTTCAACGCGATCACAACGCCGCAGTACATCTCCGCCGTGCAGAACAATCGGTTCATCAGTCTCGGCGACACCGTGACCTTTACCGGGTTAGTCGTGCATGCCGAAGCACGGTTCTAGAGACCCGGTGCGACGCGGTCCCGATCAGCCTCGGTGACGGCGTGATTCGTATAAAGGCCGCGCGGCGGGGAACTCAGTGCCTCGCCGCGACTTCTGAGAGCTTGTTTCTCACAGCTCGCCCGAAAAACCAACGATGCGTATCCCCCAGGCGGGGTTCGCTCTTAAGGGCCATCGCGGCACTTGCAGCCCGCTGCGTTCGCAACTCAGGGCGTTAACGCAACGGCTCGTCGTTGAATCAGCCGCCGACACCTTCCCGCGGCTTATGTTCGGCAATTCGCCGCACCACCCATGTGGATCGCCAGTCGCTGCCGGTTGACTTAGACCGGGCCGCGCGATACGGTCCTACCTAAACTGCCTGTTTTTACATTCGGGAGATTCTGTACATCCTCCCGAAGACTCGTTCGGGGGAGTTCACTGATGGTTTTTTTACGACTCAGTCACCAAGCAACTCGATCCGCGGGCCGGTTGCGGGAACGCGCCGTTCGCCGCCATCCCACGGCTCGGCATGGATTGCGCGGACTCGAAGCTCTCGAGTCCCGGGTGATGCTGAGCATCTCGCCCGCCCTGCAGCTCAATGGCGACCAGGATTTCTCCGGAGAGAACGACACCTTCGTGCTCAAACGCGATTCGTCTGACACCTCGAAATTAGACGTCACGTTGAATGGGTCGAACTCGCAATTTACGATCGCAAACTTTTCGCAAATCAATGTGAACGGACTCGGTGGCAACGACACGCTGATTTTGGATTCGTCGAATGGCCTGATCTCTCTGGCAATAAACTACGACGGCGGCGCTGCCTTCAATCAGCTGCAACTCGTGCAAACCGCGGGCGACACCCAAACCGGTGACAACTACAGCGTCGGGCCGAACAACGGGCAAGGGACCAGCCTGATCACAGGTCCTAGCGGCACTCAGTCGGTGTTCTTCCAAAACCTGGCTCCCGTGATCGACACGGTTCCGTCGGCGACATTGACGGTCAACGGCACGGCCTCGAACAACGCAATCAATTACACCAACGGCACCGTCGATCCGGCCAATGACGGCGAGGTGACAATCGACAACCAGGAATCGATCGAGTTCTCGAACAAAACGAACCTGACGATTAATGCCCTGGCCGGCGACGACGTGATCAACCTGAACTATCAGCCGCAAAGCCTGCCGGCGGCTCCCTTCAAGCCCACGGGTTTGACGAGCATCACCGTAAATGCCGGCGATCCCACCGCCAGCGACACGCTGACCGTGAATGGCGTGGCCGGAGCGCTCGACGATTTGATCGTAACCCCGACCGGCACCGGCGCCGGCTCGATCGCCGAAGGCACGCATGCCGACGCCAGCGCCACGGCTAGTTTCGTGCCTGTGACGTTTTCGAAAACTGAGAATTTAAATCTCGTCGGACAAACCGAGGACGGCGATGGTTTCGAAGAAACGGATAGCGGCGCCAACGCCACCTTCGAAATTGCGCCCGGCACGTCTCCTTATTCCGGTTCGATAACCGGATTTCTCGCCGCTGGCCAGGCGGGGCATCCGCTGTTCACCTTCGTGCCGATTACCTATGTTGGATTTCAGGGCTTCGGCATCTTGCCCTCTGCGCCGGCGACAGGCATCGACACCGTGCTCGTTGATGGGACATCGGGAGACGATACCTTCCTCTATTCCCAGCAAACCGTGGGCGGAATCAGCGGTCCGGCCGTGCAACTTTCCACGGCTAGCTCGATCCCGCAAGCCACGTTGTTCGTCGGTGTTACGGCGTCGATCAAGTTCCGCGGCTTAGGGGGTAATGACACCTACTCCTTTGACTTCACTACCCCGCTGACCAACGTCGCCGCGGCAACGACCGTCACCGTGCAAGGGAATGGCCCTGGTACGACCAGCGTGATCAATTACACGGCGCTTGCCAGCGAAAATACGCAAATCGATTTCGGCCTGAGCCAAATCACCGATACGACGGCAGGCACCAACATCCCGACGGTGAAATACACCGGCATCGCCGCGATCAACGAAGCCGGACACGGTGCTGCGGGCGACAACCTCACCGTGCTCGGAACCGGCAACGATAATCTGACCTACACGCCGATTAACGAAGGCGGCTCGAATAGCTCCTCGGGGTCAGTCACGAGCAGCGCGGCCGCGACTCCCACCATCAATTTCTCGGCCGTGGGGGGAACCTTTACCCTCGGCAAAACGAAGCAGGCGCTGGTCAACGGCACCAGCGACAGCGATTCGATCGTCGTCACGGAAAGTCCGACGCGCAACGTTACCATTCTCACCAACGGCAGCTCGATTCTGAAAGCCGTCACGCTTGCCAGCACGGTCACGTCGCTGACCGTATCGGGGTTGGCCGGGGACGATACGTTTACGGTCAATCCGGCGCTCGCCTCTGCGGGCGGATTGCCCGTGACCATTGATGGGGGAGACCCCAATGCCAGTGACGCATTGGTCGTCAACGCGAACGCGGCCAACAACTTCGTGGTGGTTAACAAGGGTCGCGTCGCAGACACAGGTGTTGTCCGTGCTTATCAGGCAGCCGTGGCCGAGCCGGATATCGCGTACAAGAACGTGGAAATCGTCTCGCCCAACGTCGCCACTGGAGCCGATGGCCAGCCACAGTTGCTGGACATGGGACCGGATCTCTACGAGCCGAACGAGTCGATCGCTAACGCCGCCTTCCTGGGTTCCGGATCGACGTTGCAGATTCAGAATGCGTCGATCTTCCCCAACTCGAATACAAATCCGCCGGCGCCCGCGGATCAGGATTATTATCGAGTCGTGGCCCAACAGACCGGCACGCTCGACTTCCAGGTCTATTTCAAGAATTTCTCGACCGCGTTATTGCCGGGCGGAGGACAGTTGAATGCCCAGGTCGTCGACGGACAAGGCAACATTCTAGGGAACGCGGCTATCTCGGCGATCGGCTCGCCGCTGAGCTTCGGATCGGGCTTGCCCGCAACGGGCGACGCTCGCGTGCGGATACCAGTGGTTGCCGGGCAGACCTACTACCTGCATGTGTTCGGTATCACCTCCGAAGGCGCGAGCTCGGTAGTCGTCAACGCTTACAACGCCACGATCATCAACACGCCAGCGCCGACGCCGTACAACCTGGAGCTGTCGCGCAATAACGGAACCGGAGATCTACCGACCAATGCGCCGCAGGACGATACCGGGCGGTCGCAATTCGACAACGTGACGAACGACAATCAACCGCTCATCTATATCCGGCTGGACGACGGAATCTTTATCAACGATGTGCCGGGCAACCTGGTCAATGGCGCGACGACTCCCGCCTCGCCGCCAATTGGCACGATTCCGATTCCTTATTCCGATGGCACCAAGGCCGGCTATCGCGTGGCCTTGTTCGACACGCGGACACCGGGCGCGCCGCCGAACCTGATTGGCTATGCCGTCCCCTCGCCCGATCCTGCAAACCCCGGACAAGTTCTGCCCGGGCTGTATCAGATCGATCTCTCGACCTTGTCCCCCGCGGTGACGCTTACCGACGGGTTGCACGGCCTGGTCGCCGCTGTGCAGATGGTCGATCCGCGGCTCTCGGCCGCTTCGACGCCTACCGAAACCGGCTTCGGGGCGAATAGCGCCACGCTCAATATCACGGTCGACACCGTGGTTCCCCCGGCGCGCTTCGGCATCGTTTCGCCGACGGGAACAAGCACCGGGCTGGCTCCGACAAGTGACTCGGGCGCACTGGGAACGACCGATTCCTTCACCACGGCCGACCGCATCACGAACGTGACAGCGCCGACGTTCTATGGCACCGCCGAGGCCAACGCGATCATCAAGCTCTTTGTGCTGGACAGCACGGGAAGTCCCGTGCTGATCGGCCAAACGACTGCTGTGCCGACCGACGGAACCAACGCCGACCCCAACGGGCAGTGGACGATTACGTCGACGGTAAATCTCAACGATCCGAAGTTCTTCAGCAAGTACGATGGCCTGCGTCACCTGTTCATCACTGCTGAGGATCTAGCCGGCAACATCAACAACGGCAACAGCCCCGAGGCCAACAATCTGCAGATCAATATCTTCCTCGATACGCAAGGCCCGCAGATTGCTCCGCCCCCCAGTGCGCCCGCGACCCCGCCGATTCAGATCATCACGACCGGCGGCGTGGCATCCTCATTCAACATCTTCGGGCTGAAGCCAGACAATGCTCCGAACGGTCCCACACCGCTTGTCGATGCATTGACGATCCACGTCCTCGATAATCCTTTACGCGATCCGACTGATTTCCCCAACGATCCCGCCATTCTCGCCGACATTGCGTCGACACTTGGCCAATATCAACTGGTCGGGGATGCCAACGGCGTTATCTCGATCAGCCAGATCATCGTCACGAACGATCCGATCGTAAACGGCCAGCCGGCGACGGCAACCGTGAAGTTGGTTTTCGCACAACCGCTGCCTGACGACCGCTTCACGCTCACGATCAAGGATTCGGGACTTGTCGATCCAGCCGGCAACAAGCTGGATGGCGAAAGCAATGCCATCGAACCCAACGGCTCGCCGATTTTCCCCTCGGGCGATGGTCAGCCAGGGGGCAGTTTTGTGGCGCGCTTCACCGTCGACAGCCGTCCTGAGATTGGCACCTATGCGGCCGGCAGCGTGTACGTGGACGCCAATGGAAACAACACTTGGGATCCGACCAATGTCGACGCCACGAATCGCGATCTGACTTTCACGTTGGGCGTGGCACCAGCGTTGCAGGGAAAGATTTCACCCATGGGCATACACGACGCGGTGTTTGCCGGCGATTTCTTGCCGCAGAGTTCGATCGGGGTCAAAGGCCCCATCGCCGGTCAATCGAAAGTCGGTTTCGATCAACTGGCCGCGTACGGATACGATCCGATTCTCGGCGCATTCCGTTGGTTGATTGATACGAATTCCGACGGCGTGATCGACACGAGCAAGGGGGATTTTGCCACGACCCAGCCCGCGGGTTTTCAAATCAACGGTGTGCCCGTGGCGGCCAATTTCGATGGAGTACCGGCCGATGGGGATCAAATCGGCTTGTTTAACGGCACGACGTGGTACCTCGACACGTCCAACCATCACGTGATCGACAGCAGTGCCACGGTGGTGCAAAGCCAGCTACGCGGGGCGCCGGTCGTGGGCGACTTCAACGGCGATCAGATCCCCGATCTGGCGACCTATCTCAACGGTCGGTTCCAAATCAATTTCGGCCATCTCGCGGGTGGTAAACCTGCCTGGAGCGGAACAGTCGACGCCACGATCAACTTTGGCTTCGCTGGCGTTGGTGGAGTGCCCGTCGCTGCCGATATGAATCAGGATGGTCGCACCGACCTGGGGTTGTACCAACCGCGAACGAGCGGTTCGAGCGTGCAGAATGGCGAATGGTACTGGTTGATCTCGACCAATCCGACGGCCTCGAATCCTACGGGCCTTGACCATCCCTTCAGTCCGACGCCACTTGGGTCGGATATTTTTGCGCAGTTCGGCGCGCAGACGGCTCTCCCGCTCGTCGGCAATTTCGACCCGCCGATTCAGACCTCCTCGCCTGCGGCCACGAACCTGGGAAGTCTGACGAATACAATCACTACGGCAGCTCAAAGTGTTCAGGGGCAGCAGTGGTATAGCTTCACGGCCGCGCAGAGTGGAACCGTCAAGGTCAGTGCCAATGGGGCCAGCGCGACTTCACCGCTGGAACTAAGTTTGTATGACGCCAGTCTGCATCTGGTCTCCTACGGCACGGTGAACACGGCCGGGCAGGTGCAGCTAAGCACGCCACTTTCGGCCAATTCTCAGTACCTGGTGCGCGTCACAGGTCAGAGTAGCGCCGTTAGTCTGAACGTTTCCACTGCCACGGCTTCGCCATCACCGATCTCCGACAGCGCGTACGACGTCAATTCTGATGGCTTTTTGAACCTCGGCGACGTCATCGCTTTGATTGGTACATTCAATCAGCTTGGGCCTGTAGGCTTGCCAAGTGCGCATAGCTTGCTCACCGCTCCCGGCGGGAAGTCGCTGTACGTCGACGTTAACGGCGACGGCGTGTTCAACATGGGGGACGTCATTGCTCTGATCAGCAATTTCAACAGCTACGGTCCGCACGCAATCGTTTCGCAGGCGGCGTCGCCGCAAGTCACTTCCCATCAAGCCGTCTTGCCGTCCGCCGAGTCGACCGGCGCGGCTGCGTCGTCGACCAACGCGTCCGATAGTTCATCAGCAACTAGTTCCTCAGTTACGACGGCAACCGATTCGGCGTTTGCCGGCGGCCTGTCGGATTCTCTTGTGGCTCCCCTCAGCGAAACATCCGAGTGGTCCGTTGGTTCCGTCGCCCAGGCGTCGGTGGCCGCACAGTCCCGTGCCGCGACCAATCCGAGCAGCAGTGGCGCGACAGCCAGCGTAAGCCTGCCCGATAGAAGCTCGACCGTTCGTGCTGCGGTGTTCGCCGCGCACGCGCAAGATTCCGACTTGCTCGAGCCTGATGACGATGACCTAGCAGTCGTAGCCGCCGGTTCAAGTAACGACGATTGACGTCGCGTTTCGCACGGACGACGAGCCGAACATCGAAACTCAAGGACGAGGAGCTTCGCGCTTTCTGAACGCCATGCGCGAGACTGGCACACCACCGATTGATTTGCGCTAACGGCGGTACTCGGCCAATAACTTGGACCGGGTCGCCAGAAACGCTACGATGTGATCGATCGGCTGTCGCCCGCCTTGCAGCAATGATTCGGCCTTCACGCCCACGGGTTTCCCGCCGCCGTTGGTGAAGATTCTTCGTGTAGGGCACAGAGGTTGCTAGCTCAAACTGCATGAATCTGTGATTTGCGCGTGAAGCAAAGTGGCACAGCGATCATTTAGGATTTTCCAGATCGCCAATACGGTTCCCGCGCGATAGCTGGCAACAGGCAACTTTCGCCTTCGTTCAAGCCACACCGCCCGATTCAGCGTCTAGAAGGAGTTCGACGCGCTACCGATTGGTACCGGAAGTTCCGCCCGAAGAATTCGGGGGCTGAGCCCGGCGGGCGGATACCGACGTTAATTCTCGGTACGGGAGGCCAAATGGGCGAGCGAGGGGCGGCCAGGCCTTTTAAACGTTTTTTTCGGAAAGATGCAGATAGACCGCCGAAACACACCGGCGAGACCATTAGGATGCTGAATTCGTTCCCGTCGTTGCCTACGGCAGCCTTTCTCAGCGCATTCTTTGAAAGCTTCTCAAATAGGGGATTCGACGTGGCAGGCGAATACCCGGAAGCGCAAAGAGTCATCAAGGCAAGATGTTCGGGACGGGCGCCCGAGTGCTGTGGCCGGGAACAAACCACGAGCAGTATCGGCCATGAGCCCTATTTTCGGAGCAGCAACCGCGATGAAACCCCTTAGCGTGGTCGTGCGTCGACCTGCCGTCCTCCTCATATTGGTCGCCGTGCTTGCCATTGGAGCCTTGCTGGCCCTGTCGAAGATGGGGGCCAACGCCTCGTATACGCATTTGAAAGAGTTTGTCCGCGCCAAGTTCAGCTCGCATGTCCCCCAGGACAAAGCGGACTTGCAGAATGAGCAAAAAATCGTCGTTACGACTCCCAAGATCGAGGACGTCATTATTACGGAGTCGTTTGTCTGCCAGATTCGCTCGCAGCGTCACATCGAAGTTCGCACCCTCGAGGGTGGATATATCGACGAGATCTTGATCAACGAAGGCCAGTCGGTGAAGAAGGGCGACGTCATGTTCAAGATTCTGCCCATTCTTTACAAGGCAAAGCTAGAAGCGGAGAACGCCAAGGCCAGCGTCGCCCAACAGAAGTACCAGTACACGCAGCAGTTGGCCGAACAGAAAGTCGTCTCTCAGAATGAGGTGTCGCTGAAGAAGGCCGAAATGGACGAGGCCGTGGCCAAGGCGAACTTCGCCAAGGCGGAATTGAACTTTGCCGACGTCGTCGCACCGTTCGACGGCATCGTCGACCGGCTGCTCCAACGCGAAGGGAGCCTGGTCAAGGAGGGTGACGTTCTCACCACCTTGGCTGACAACAGCACGATGTGGGTGTACTTCAACGTACCGGAGAAGTACTACCTGCATTACATGGCCACCCGTAAAGAGCGCGAGACCGACGACAAGATCGAGCTCGTGCTCGCCAACGGGGACGTCTTCCCGCAAACCGGAAAAATCGGCGCGATCGAGGCCGACTTCAACAACGAAAACGGGAATATCAAGTTCCGTGCGGATTTCCCGAACCCGGATGGTTTGCTGCGCCACGGTCAGACCGGAACGATCAAAATCCTCCGGCCCTTGAAGAATGTCATGGTCATTCCGCAGCGGGCCACGTTTGACATCCTTGACAAGCAATACGTATGGGTCGTAGCCGAGGACTCCGTCGTTCATCGGACCCTGATCACGTTCAAATACGAACTGGATGACATTTTTGTCGTCGAGAGCGGACTCAAGGTAACCGATAAGATCGTCCTGGAAGGTGTGCGAGAGGTTGAAGACGGCGCCAAGGTGGAATACAGCTTCCGCGCTCCGGAAGACGCGCTGAAGCACCAAAAGTTTCATGCGGAATAGCCGCAGCTGAGCGAGATGCTCGACATCGAACGTAAACGAGATTGACGCGGAACCATGTTCACGAAAGTCCTCACGCGGCCGGCCTTCGCGATCGTCATTTCCATCGTACTCCTGTTCCTGGGGGTGCTAGGAATCGAAACCCTGCCGGTTGCGCAGTTCCCTAACATCGCGCCGCCGACGGTAATGGTTTCTATTTCGTATCCCGGCGCCAGCGCCAATGTGCTGGTCGACTCGGTTCTGATTCCGTTGGAGCAATCCATCAACGGCGTTCAGAACATGCGATTTATCACCTCCTCGGCGACCAGTGCCGGCGAGGCGACGATCATCATCTACTTCGAGCCAGGCACGGATCCGAACATCAACGTCGTGAACGTACAGAACCGGGTCAACATCGTGCTGTTCCAGCTCCCGCCGCTGGTGGTGCGCGAGGGAATCCTCGTCAGCCAGGTCGTGCCGAGCATGCTGATGTACTTGAATATTTACAGCACAGACCCCAACTCCGACCAGACAGACCTCTTCAACTTTGCCAACCTCTACGTCATGCCCCGCCTCAAGCGGATCCGAGGGATGGGCATCCCCAGAAATCTCGGCAATCGCATCTTTGCCATGCGAATTTGGCTCGATCCCGACCGCATGCGAGCCTACAACGTATCGACCGACGATGTCATGAAGGCCCTGTCAGAACAGAGCGTCATCGGCTCGCCCGGACGACTCGGCGAGGCCACGGGCAAGACGTCGCAATCGAAAGAGTACGTATTGACGTACATCGGGCGCTACAACAAGTCGGCGCAGTATGAAAACATCATTTTGAAAGCCAACCCCGACGGCGAAATCCTGCGACTCAAGGATGTTTGCGAGGTGGAATTAGGCTCCCAGTTCTTCGACATTTACTCCGACATCAACGGGCATCCCGCGGCGTCTATCGCTCTCAAGCAGGCTCCCGGGTCCAATGCCGCCGAAGTGATCAAGGACATCAAGGCCGAACTCGAAAGCATCAAGAGGCAGTCGTTCCCGCCGGGGATGGATTACGAATTCGCCTACGACGTCTCGAAATTTCTGGACGCCTCGATCGAAAAGGTGCTGCATACCCTGCTCGAGGCGTTCATTCTGGTGTCGCTCGTGGTTTTCATGTTCCTCGGCGATATACGATCCACGCTCATCCCGACGATTGCGGTTCCGGTTTCGCTGGTCGGCACCTTCTTCGTCTTGCGGCTGATGGGACTGTCAATCAACCTGATCACGCTTTTCGCCATGGTTCTCGCGATCGGCGTCGTGGTAGACGATGCGATCGTGGTCGTCGAGGCCGTGCATGCCAAAATGGCCCAGAAACACCTGTCGCCCTACTCGGCAACAGGCGAGGTTATGCACGAGATTTCGGGCGCCATCATCGCCATTACCTTGGTGATGACGTCTGTGTTCGTTCCGGTGACGTTCATTCCTGGGGCAACCGGAACCTTCTATCGTGAGTTTGGCATCACGATGGCCACGTCCATCGTCCTGTCCGGCTTGGTCGCACTCACGTTAACACCCGTGCTCTGTGCGATGATTCTCAAACCGCATAATCACAGCGACACTAACCCAAGCCCGGAAGCAGGGACGAGCAACGTCAAACGACCACGCGGACTCGTAGGTAAGTTGGTCGTGTTGCTCGGCGGAGCAATCCTCCTGTGCGGCGTTACGTACCTGGCCTATGAGTTGTGGGGACCGCTTGGGTTCGGACTCATTCTGTTGCTGTTCATGCGGAAACCATTTGATCACCTCGTTGAGAGGGTCACAGGCGGTTATGTTGCGATCGTACGGCAAATCGTCACGCGTCGAACGCTGACAGCGGCTGTCGTCGGGGCCTTTGGCATTGGGATCCTGATTGTCAACGCGGAGCTTGCGACCGGTTTTATCCCGGGCGAGGACCAAGGCATTATCTACGCGGTCCTGCAAACACCACCAGGCTCGACGCTTGAGTACACCAACGCCAAATCTCATGAGCTCGAAAAACTCGCCAAGCAAATCGATGAGGTTTCCTCGGTTACCTCGCTCGCCGGCTACGAGGTTCTGACCGAAGGGCGCGGATCGAACTCCGGCACCTGTATCATCAATCTGAAGGACTGGTCGGATCGCAAACGAACCGCACGCCAACTCATTGTGGATCTTGAAGAAAAGGCCCGCTCGATGAGCAACGTGAAGCTCGAATTCTTCGAGCCCCCCGCGGTCCCTGGCTTCGGCAATGCCGGCGGTGTTTCGCTGCTCGTGCTCGACACGACGTTTTCGGCCGATTATCAGCGGCTCGGAGAAGTGACGGACAAGTTCATGGCCACCCTGAGAAAGCGCAAGGAGGTGAGCAACCTGTTCACCTTCTACAACGCTAACTACCCTCAGTACGACTTGATCATCGACAACGACGTGGCCATGCAGAAGGGAGTGACCATCAAGGACGCGATGGACAGCCTCAATATTCTGATCGGTAGCACCTGGGAGCAGGGATTCATTCGTTTCAATTACTTCTATAAAGTCTTCGTGCAAGCCAAAGCCGAGTTCCGGCGCTACCCGTCGGATCTCGACAACCTCTTCGTCAAGAACGACAAAGGAGATATGGTTCCCTATTCCGCGTTCATGACGATCAAGAACAAGCAGGGCTTGAACGAAATCACGCGGTACAACCTGTACACTTCTGCCGCGATTCAGTGCGCGCCGTCCGCTGGCTACAGCACCGGTCAGGCCATTCAAGCGATCAAAGAGGTCGCGGCCCAGACATTGCCTCGCGGTTTCGATGTGGGCTGGACGGGCCTGGCCTACGACGAAGCAAGGAAAGGCAACGAAACAGTCTATATTTTCCTCATCGTGGTGACCTTCGTTTATCTTGTCCTGGTCGCTCAATACGAGAGCTTTATCCTGCCACTGGCAGTTGTTTTGTCGCTGCCGGTCGGGCTCTTTGGATCGTTCTTCTTCCTGAAGGCCCTGGGACTGGCTGACGACGTCTATGCCCAGATCGGGCTGATCATGCTCGTCGGTCTACTGGGCAAGAATGCGATCTTGATCGTAGAATTTGCGATCCAGCGGCGGCAGGAAGGTGTCTCGCTCGCAGACGCGGCGGTCGAAGGCGCCAAACTCCGTTTCCGACCGATTCAGATGACGTCCTTCGCCTTCATCGCCGGCCTCATTCCGCTGGTCGTGGCGACCGGCGCCGGTGCGATCGGGAACCGCACCATCGGCACCACCGCGGCCGGCGGCATGCTGGTCGGGACGGCCGTCGGGGTCCTCATTATTCCTGGACTCTACTACCTGTTCGGGCGGCTCGATGGTGGGCGCAAATTACTCAAGGGCGAAAAAAACTCTCCGCTCAGTGAGACGCTCGAGCAGAGAGTTTAAAAGCCTATCCGAGAACCTTGGCGGCTCTCAAGGCGACGATAGCGAATTGAAAATGGAGCAGGCCCAGATAATTCGCGGCTTTCTTTTCCCAGCGGATCAACAAGCGCCGTGCGCGGTTGAGCCAGGAGTGCGTGCGT
>DASYDW010000080.1 GCA_036499395.1 Pirellulales bacterium | reverse complement strand
ATCGCCGATCGCGCCTATGACAGTGACAAGCTGAGAAGCAACCTGCTGGCTAAGGGCTGGGACCTGGTCTGCCCTCATCGCCGAGGTCGTACGAAACCGAACACGCAAGACGGCCGAAAACTGCGACGATATCGTCGCCGCGGGAAGATCGAACGCACCATCGCCTGGCTGCACAACTTCCGCAGACTCGTCGTCCGCTACGAATACTACAGCAACGTCTACCAAGCCTTCATCCTCTTAGCCTGCATCACTATCTGTCTACGTAGGTTTTGAAACCGGCTCTAGTCTCATGGCACACGCATTGGCAGTCTGGATGAATGACCTGGATGACGAGCAGTCTCGTCGTGGGCGATTTGTTAGGTTCTTTAATGGACTACCGAAGTCAACGTCGTCGAACGCATGGGAAATCACGGTCGCAACATTCATTGAGTCTCAACATGGGCGAGGAATCCGAACAAGTGCACGCGAAACGGATTTGTGCGAATCACTGTCTCGTGCTATGGCATCGAATGTTGATCCACGCCTAATGTTTTCCGTGAACGCATGGTGGCGTCCGAACGACATCGGAACGACTGGCAGAGCGCTTTCAAGTCGTGATTCAGCGATCTCGTTAAGCTACCTCGGGAAGGATATACGTTTAGTGGACCGGGAAGGGCACGTTGCGGCCGTAGATCCCAAGTGGGATATGGGCGACATCAATATCGATTTCGATCCGGCATTCCTCGAAGAGAAAACAGCCACAGTCGAGTGCGGCGAGCGCCTTGACCGTGCGGACTTAGATCGGATTGACGATTTCGTATTTGCCGCAATACGCGAACTGCAGGCCACCGATGCTATTCTTACGCATTCCTTGGAGACTTGGCGTGGGCCAGTCGTCGCGGCTGAAGTATTTCACCGCGACCCGATTGACTTCCTGCGTGATCTGGCGAGAGAACTATTCCTGCTTGAGGCAAGTCTGGAGAATTGGGAGCAAGTGGCATTGGGCGGTCGCCTCGGAAAGGATATCCCGCGCGTACGGCTGCCTTACCACTCTGACTCGCTTCATCGCCCAGAGACGTTGTTGACCGATAGCCGACTCAAACTCTTAAGCGAAAACTGTGCCAGGGCAACTCGGACGCTTCAAGACTGCCAAGCGGCGGTGATTTCCAGGCGCCAGACAAACAATCCGCATCTTCTCGATCTCGCAGCGACTAGCGGCGCATTAAGGCAGTCGATTGAATCGGCGACCCCGCAACAGGTCTGCGAGGCATTGGCCGAATGTGAGTGGGCGTCGATGACGCAGCTAGGGCACGGGTTTTTCGTCAAGCACGACGGGTGGGACTGGAATTTTCCAACTGTCTACGACTATCTCGCGACTCAGGTGCTCGAGAAGCGCTTTGTATCGTAGGCAGGAGTTGAGTTAGTACGCATTCGCCACGCAGGTCGGAAATGGTGGCGATCACATGGCTGGTTGCAAAAGTACGCGAACGTATTGAGGCGTGACAACGATCGCTTCATCGTCTATCAATACGGGCCGAATTCCGCGGTCAACTATGGCGGTGACTCTACCGAGCAGGCTAGCAAGGTCGTTCACATCGGGCCGGACAGCAGCGGCACTGTCGTCGACTACATCGAGACGCCGAGTAAACTACGTGCTCGAATCGAGAGCGACTTGCAAAACGTAGAAGTATGGTTTTCAAAGTTTGATTCGCCCCAGAAGTGACCTGCCCCCACCAAAGATACCGGTGTTTAAGTTAGAGTGTGGTGCTGTTGTTCTTCGGCCGTGGTCTGGATCTGGAGCGCAGCGGAAGCGGAAGACCACGGCCGAGTCGCCTCCGGTGCGGCGGGCCGATAGCGCATTGACTGACCCGGAATTGATCGCCTCGGCACAATTGATAGGCTGAGCGGACCTTGCCGAATCGACATGGTCCGATGTGCTTGCATGTCTACTAATTCATTCGCACGGGAACCGAAGTGATCGGACTATGGCACCTGCGCGCGTGGAGATGAAGGTATCCGGCATGCGCCGTTCACACTTCGATCGGCGTCGCCGTGGGCGAAGTGGTGATGCGCGACAGTGAAGCCAAGCGCGAGAAAAGATAATTCGCGCGATTGGGTTGCGATCGCCTGGCCACTTGTAGCCGCAGCTTCGCAATTCGCAGCTCTCGGTAGAGCGCCGTCACAGGCAATTAAAGGCAGCCTTGCAACGCATCTTGGCCCTGGAGCGTTTCTCTGTTCGTAAACACATAGCTGCAAATATTGCAGCTGTACGTCCTGTCGGCCCCTACAGGGACCAGAGATAACTGGCCCTCAACAAGGCCGCTTCCCCGTCCGTAGCGCGTCCTCTCGTTTCTGAGAGAGACCGCGCTCGAGCCGCATTCTGGGCATTCATTTCTGTCATTCATCATTGCGATTGCCTCCCATCCGCCGAGGGAAAAAGCCGCGCAGAAACATAGGTTGCCGTTATTGACAGTCAACAACGAGACCCAAGTTCGCTGCCTAAACGGAATTCTCGGCTTCGCGTGATTGACTGGCGTGGCGGTCTCTGCTGACTTGGCGTGTCTGCAAAATGCCGTTTTTCGCACTCAGTTTGGCATCAATCCTTCTCCGTTGGTCCTACTTGGCCGGAATTCTGTTAAAAATCGTCGCGGACCCGTGATAAATCGGGGCACTCGGCGACATATCTAGTGAACTCCGGCGAATACCGCACCAAGACTGAGCAGATTGAATGATCGACTGGGAGGATACGATCCGCTGCGAAGGGCCAGCCTTATGGCGCTCGATCTATCGCCTCGTGCAGAATCGGACCGACGCCGACGAATGCTTGCAAGAAACGTTCGTCGCCGCGGTTAAGTTGTCGCAGCGCCAAGCGGTGCAGAATTGGCCAACACTTTTGAAGCATTTGGCAGTCGCGCGCGCCGTCGATTGCCTTAGAAAGAGGATGCGCCGTGCGCGCATAGAAGATGTCCACGATATCGATGTCGTACCGGCCGTCGGGCGATCGCCTGCCGATCGGGCCGAGAACGCCGAGTTGGCACGCGTCCTCCGCTGGGCTCTCGCGCAAGTACCGGTACGTTCGGCCGAAGCCCTCTGCCTGTACGAGCTTGAAGATTGGACCTACGAAGCCATCGGCGAGCATTTAAGTATTTCGAGCGGTGCGGTCGGAATGCTACTCGCGCGTGCTCGCCGACGATTGCAGAAACTTCTCGCCAAAACTTGGGAGCGTCAAGCCTGACGATCGCACTCATGCAAGCCGAGAACAACACTCCTCACGACGAGTTCGTAAAACAAGCCTTTCGCGCGCTCCGGCAAACCGCGACGGAAGAACCTTCTGAAGAGTCGCTGCTGCGAACGATCGCCGCTACCGGACAAGCCTCGATGCAGCCTCGCTTCACATTTGCAGAAAGGATGTACGCGATGCCGCCTAGTTACAGAGCGTTCGTGGGCGTCGGTGCCATTGCCGCCTCGATTGCGGTGGTCGTTTTCTTGCTACTTCCCGGCACGAAGGCCATTGCCTGGACGCAGGTCGTCGATCAGATCCGTGCGGCGCGGCGCATCTCGTTTCGCGTCGATCAACGCTGGGCAAATCCACAGCGCCCCGGCATCACCACGCGGGTATGGAGCGAAGAACCGGACAAATCGCGGGTCGAATCGACGATCGGCGATCGTAAGACCGTCTCGATTCTGAACGGCCAGAAAACGCTGTCGCTCGACAGCACCCAACGTGTGGCCTTATTTGGTGAGATTCCCCCGGGTCGCGCCACCAGCACACTCCAAGCGGTCGACGAGCTTCGGTCGCTCATCGAAAAGGATGGCAAACCGATCGGCGAAGAAGTCCTCAGTGGTGTTCGGACCAAACTGTTCGAGGCTGAATTCAAAGACCGCAAAGTCAAATTATGGGCGAATGCTAAAACCGGCGCGCTGATCCGCATCGAGTATCCGCTGACGGAAATCCCGCCCCCTGATGGACCGGGCCAAAAGACTTTGTCCGATTTCAACGTCGACGCTCCGATCAACGAGGCGTTGTTTCGATTAGACGTGCCTGAAGGCTACGAAGTCGCCACGGTTGAATCGCTGCATGGGACGCCGCCCGTTCGCATGATCGCCATCTTACGAGCCTACGCAAAAGCGACAGGGGGCGAATTTCCGCAGCGATTCGACGACCAAGGCGCCAGTGTCCGTTCAAAACTTGATTTGCCAAAAGAGCGCAGCGCCATGACCTTGGACCAGAAGGAGTTGGCCGCGCACCTCGATAGCATCGTGGCGCAACTCGCTGCCGTGGGCGCAGCTGAACGATTGCAATACTACCCCGGCGGCAAGTTTGGCGAGAAGGACCGCGTCATCTGCTGGTGCCTAGATCCAGCCATCACCGGCACGTTTCAGCCGCTAGTACCTAACCCCAACGCGAGCGCCGCGCCCGCGCCACAGAAAGATCCACCAAAGTACTCGGTCATCTATGGCGACCTGCACGTCGATCATGTTCCCAAAGACCAGCTCCCGGCAGTCCCGAACTAGAGCATGTCTTGCGCCACGCATGCTCGTCTCTCGTCCGGCTATTCGTCGAGTTGGAACACTTCCTCGGTCGTCTTTTTGAACGTCCGCGCAATTCGTAGAGCCAGCGGTAGCGAGGGCGTGTAGGCGCCTCCTTCCAAGGCGACGATCGTTTGTCGCGTGACACCGACTCGGTCCGCCAATTCTTGCTGGGTCATCCCTGCCCCGGCTGTTCGCAGTTTGCGAATGCAATTGCTCAGGGTAGGTTCCTTCTTACGCGGCATGCCGCGGCCTCCGGTACAGCAGCACCGAGACCAGGCCGTGCGTGCCGTAGACAATGACAAACTGGCTCCAGATGAGCCAATTCAGCAGCACCGTGGAAATCGCACGGTCGCTCTTTACGCTAGCCCAAGTTACGCTTACCGCCAGAACCGTCACGAGCGTCATCCATGAGAGCCCGATGCTGATGTCTTTCGCCTTTTTGGCGATTTCGCGATCTCGTTCGTCGACGATGACCTGTCGGCCGCGCTTCCTCAAAAACAGCCCGGCCACAACGATCAGTCCCAGTAGCGCAAAACCGGCGGTAGCTGCCGCACCGAGCCACGGCGTGAGCGCGGCAACGACGAACACCGTGACCGCCGAGATAATCAATTCCGTCCACGCTACCTTTTCCATCGCGTTCATAACCATCCTCCAATCGATGAGGAAATGCCTTTGCTGCAGCGAATGCGTGTATGATAAACTTGACACGGCTAATGTCAAGTCTATTTGACATTCAATAATCACTCGGCATCAAGCGGCAATGAACGAAGTTCTCCCGGCAGTCCTGACGCCCCGGCTCCCCCAATGTTTGCCAATCGCCCGCGCGAAACATTAACCTAGGGACGTGTAATCGCCGCGATTTTCATTCGCGAGGACGGACCATGACGCGCGTGTTAACAATGGCAACGGGCTTAATGTTGCTTCTAGCGGCGTGCGGTTCGGCGGCCGATCTTTCGAAAATCGAACGCACCATCGACAAGCTGCCGGCCTTTGAAACTGCGGCGCAAGGGTACTGCCTGCTCGTCTTCGGCCCCGAAGCGCACAAGCACGTGTGGCTCGTTCACGATGGTCCGGTGCTGTACGTCGATCGCAACGGCAACGGCGATCTCACCGAGCCCGAAGATCGCGTCGCGGCCGATAAGATCGAAGGCGCGACCGAAGGAGAGTATTCCTTCAAAGCAGGCGACATTGCGGACGGATCGCGCTTGCACAAGGACCTGAACGTCAGTTGGTACACACTCAACCATTTGCGCAACTCGCTCCCTGAATTGCGAGAGGCGCTCGTGCGCAATCCCAAGTTTCGTGCTTGCTCGGTCGACATCGACATCGAACTACCTGATCTGCGCGGCGATGGGCTCGGCGGTCGCGTGTCGGAAGGCGCCAGCGCCTGGGACTGCCATGGACTGCTTGAATTCGCGGCGCGCCCGGCTGACGCGCCGATCATTCATTTCGAAGGAACCTGGGAAATCACATCGTTCAATCGTCTTGATCCTTGGCACATCGGACGCACCGAAGAATTGGTACTCGTCGTTGGCACGCCCGGCGTCGGTCCCGGCACGACCGCCAACGTCTGCTACGACAAAGTTATTCCCGACAATCTCAACCCGCAGTTGCGCGTTACTTTCCCACCCGCCTCGTCCGGTCAGGAGCCCGTAGTTACATCGTACGATCTGACCGAGCGCTGCTGCGGTGTGAATCTCTATGGCAAAATCGCCGTGCCCGACGAGATTGGCACAGGCACGGCCACGGTCGAAATCTCGTTGGAAAGTTGGCCCGGCGCGATCGTGGCGTCCACCACACACCGATTCGAGATCGTTCCGCGCAAACCCGGCCCGAAACGAGAACCTGTCTCCCAACGTCTGGTCCGCAGCCTCGAGCATCAAGACCGCCACGCGACGATCAGCGGCGTTAAGTTTTCGCCAGATGGCAAGCGCGTGATGGCTGGAAGTTACAAGGGAGGCATCATCCACGTGTGGGATGTGGCGGGCGGCAATCGTCTCGCCACGCTCGACGCCGGCGAAGGGGGCCGAGCCACGGACGAATACTTCATTCCGTCGGCGGATTGGAAGACGCTCTACGCGTGGCAGGAAACTCGCCGCGACGTCAGCCGCTTCGAGCGTGATGGCCAGATGGTCATCCACGCCGACTACAGCAGCCTGGTCCGTGGCTGGGATCTGGCGACTGGCAACTTGCTGCGCACCTATCAATGCTCGCCGTCGCACGGTATTCGCAGCATGGACCTGAGCCCGAATGGCAGATACTTTTTGACCCTCGACGAAACGCCCGGCGAATACGCCGACGGATGGCCCCGCGCGCTAACGTTATGGGATACCGCTACCGGCAAATACCGGCAGGTCGAACGCGGGAATGCGATCCCCGGTCCGTTCACTTCCGACAGCCGCCTGGTTGCCGTGGGCGTGCCGACCGCGAAAAACGAGAGCGACGATGCGTCGATCAAAATCTTCACCATGCCCGACTGGCAGGAGGTGTCCCACATCACGGCGGATGACCACAGGACGAGGCTCAGCGCACGCACGTTCGCAAGTGACGACCGGATCCTGGTCGGCGAGGTACAAAAGGTCGACGAATCGAACAATTGGGAAAACTCTCACGAGTCGCTCATGTTCTGGGACGCGAAATCGGGCCAGGAAGTTTTCTCGCTGCCGGGCAAACGGCCGGGCGAGACGTTCGGCTGGATTGCGAAATCGGCTGATGGCCAGATTATCGTCGCCGACGCGTATCGACGTTTTGATGACAACGACGAGCGCATCGTGATTGTCGACATTCCGTCGAAACAATCGAAATCCCTCGATATGCCGACGAATACCTACATCGGCCGACCCGTGTTCCATCCCAGTGGTCGATGGTTCGTCGTTCCCACGCAAGCGAAAGTCCCAGACGACGAAGACGGGGAGCTGCCACCCGAAGAATGTCCGCAACCGCAACTACTTCTCGTAAGCGTTGCGGAAGGCAAGATTCTCGAAACGCTCGTCGCGCCGCCAGCGAATGTACCTTCCGCGGCCTTCAATCCCGAGGGCACGCTCATGGCCACGAGCGGTTACGGCGAAGTCCTGCTGTGGGATTTTGGCGCGCCCCCAGGGGCTTCGCTGGCTGGCACGAAGCAGCAAGACATGCTCAATCAACTCGTCGCCGTCGAGGGGCCACTCGTCGGCGGCGGAACGCTCGACTGGCGCGACTTCAAAGATCATGTAGTGCTCGTTGATTTCTGGGCCACATCATGCCTGCCTTGCGTCGCCGACCTTCCGAAGCTCAGGGTGCTCGAAGCGAAATATCGCGATCGCGGTTTGAAGGTGATCGGTGTCAGCCTCGACAATGACCTGACGCAGCTTGCGCAATTCGTCAAGGATCAGCGCATCCCGTGGCCGACGATCTGCAAGCCCGCGAGTGCGCCCGATGCACGGCATCCAATGGCTGCTAAATTCGGGGTAGATGCGGCACCAACTTTCATCCTGATCGATCGCCACGGTCGGGTCGCGCGCATCGGCTCGCAATTGTCGGAATTCGACGATCTCGAAGCATTGCTAGCGAAATAGCTTTCTCATTCCATGTAGCCTGCAGCGCAGGCCGTTAGAATTGAGGCCGGCGGCAATCTGCGGCGACGCATGGCGTATGGCATTGTGAACCTGCGGTCGTTTCTGCCTGTCAACTTGGTCGGTATGCGCTTTCAGCCGACGGGTCCTACTCCGATGAGCGACGAATTAGAGCACAACGGTTTGTTCCGGCGAATGGCCCGCACGTTGCGCGATGCGCGGCGTCTGGTCGTATTTACAGGCGCCGGCGTGTCGGCCGAAAGCGGTATCGGTACGTTTCGCGACGAGGATGGTCTTTGGTCGCGGTTCCCGCCCGAGGTCTTTGCGAACTGGGAAGGGCTGCTGAGCGTGGCCATCGAAGAGCCAAGTCGTGCGGCCGAGTTTTTCTTGGCACTCTTGGAACCGATGGTGCAAGCCCAGCCTAATGCCGCGCATCGGGCGATCGCCGCGCTGGAAGGTCACTTGGATGTGACCGTCATCACACAGAATATCGACGGACTTCACGAATTGGCCGGCAGCAGTCGCGTCCATACGATTCACGGCACGTTGTACGAGACGATGTATTTGGACGGTCGCCCACGCGGCCCATCATCACGGGCCGAGATTGCCAATGTCGTACAAGCGTTGCGTCCGCTGTGTGCCCCATCGGCAACCTTTGACCAACTACAAGAAGCTGTCGCACCACTGATGGGCATGGACGCCGATGGTCCCTACCGCCCCAAGATCGTGATGTTCGGCGATCTGCTGTCCGAACCAGATTGGTCGCGGGCCCAACAGGCCGCCAGCGAATGCGACTTTCTACTCGCGGTCGGCACGTCAGGCATCGTCTACCCGGCGGCCACATTGCCACACCTCGCGCGCCGCAACGGTGCAACCGTGGCCGCGATCGATCCGCAACCGGTCGAAGGCTACATCTGGCTCGAAGGAAATGCCGCCACGCTATTACCATCGCTGGTGGCCGAAGCGTTTAAATAGCGACGCGGATTCGCGGAAGGCAACATGACTTGCAACACTTCCAACGAACCACGGAATGACGACGCGGGCTTGGGGCACATGCGTGATACGATGTGGCTCGACTAAAGGAACCAGTGCCTCTCGGTATTCCGCCACCAGGGCTGCCGCCAGCCGTGTTAGTCGGGCGACATGCTGCGCGACAAGTGAATTATTTTTGCCGCAATGGCGAATCCGGCACGCCTAGCGACGCATACGCCGGCGATTGCTGAGGCCGATCGTCATCGCCGCGAGAAGGGCCAGCGTCACGGTCGATGGTTCAGGCACGGCGACCGTACTGTCGGTCACGGGGGTGCCAGCGCTTAGCCAGTTCGACGACACTAGCGCCAGGTCTTGGGCATTGATGACCGAGTCGTTGTTGGCGTCCCCCGTCTGGCCCGTGCCTTTGTGCAGCCAATTGCTCGAGATCAATGCCAGGTCCTGACCGTTGACGATGCCATCGCCATTGACGTCTCCTGTTATCGTCACGCTGATCGTACCCTGACTATACAAGTGCGACATATTCCACGCTTCGCCGGTAGGAAGCGCTGGCAGGATGAATTGCGAGAATGTCCCCGCCTCGCTTCCCCAAGTGAAAAGGTGAAAGCTCTCTCCCACCTGCGGCGTAAAACTTTGCAAAACGATGCGCAGAGTGCCGTCCAGGCTCAGTTGACCTGCGACGTCAAGTTTGTCATAGCCGGCGCCGGGTGTACCGCCCGCCAGGCTCATAGTCGTAACGTTCGTGTGTTGCAAAACGACATTGCCGCCGAAAGTCATCTCTACCGGACCGCCCGGTGATAATCCTCCGGCGAACGTGGCCGTGCCGGTGCCCGTTATGCCCTGGGCTCCGGAGTACGCGCCTTGAAACGTAGTGCCGGAGCCTGGATCAATCGTAAAGGTGCCGTCGTTGATGACGCCGCCGAAGAACGTATGGCTTTGCTGCCCCGAGACTTCGATCAAACCATTGCCGAGATTGCTGACAACCCCCATCACGCTTGACTGTCCGGTGAATTGAATGCTACCGCTATTCGACAGACCAGTCGTGGTGCTAAGTGTTCCCGATCCTTGAATCAATGCACTCGGACCATTGCCGTACAGTCCTTGTACGTCCAGTTCGCCACCGTTGAGGGTGGTGGTGCCGAGATTAAACGAGTTGTTCAGGACGACAAAGTCGGCGTTGGCTCCGACAACGACCACGCCGCTATTGGTCAGGGCCGCCGCCGAAACCGTGGCCCCTTGCTCGACCTTGAACTGCGAGTTTGCATCCGAGACCGAGACGGTGCCACCCAGAGTGGTCGTCAAAGGTTGCCCCACGAAATCGGCAACGCCACCACCGCCGACCGTGATCGAATTCGCCGTCAGAGTGCCACCTGTCATGAGGAAAGTGGCATTGCTTGTGCTACCGTCGACAACGAGGCTGCCGGTCACCAGCGTTCCGCCGGAGAGCGTAAGCGCGCCAGAGTTATTCACCGTCGTGGTCTGGCCAACGATCAACCCCTTGGTACTGTCGAGCGTCAAGCTCGCGCCCAACAGTTGTCCAGTGCCAACAGCAACGCTGGTCGGCCCGACGCTAGCGTTTGTGAAATTATTCGTGCCCGACGACCAAGAGGCAGGGTCGAAAAGGCGCATGGCCACGGTCCCGGTCGCAGTTGTGCCCGCCGTATAGACCATGCCCGTCGGAGCGACCGAGACCGACACCGGTTGAAGCACTTGTCCATTAAAGGTCGTGGCAATGGTATTCAGATACGTCCCCGCAGTGGAGAAGACCTTGATTCCCGGCCCCTGGTCGGTGACATAAACCAGTCCAGAGCCACCTACGCTGACTCCTAACGGTTGGTTCAGATGGCCCGGTCCGGAAGCATCGCCGATCGAGGACTCATAGGTGCCTGACGCGGTGAACACCTCGACGCGATTTCCCGAGAGGTCGGTGGCATAAAGATTGGTGCCCGCGCCATCGAGTGTGATCGCACCGATGCCGCTCGCGCCGAATTGTCCTGGTCCCGTGCCGGCCGAACCAAAGGAGCCTAGCAGCGGATACGAGGTGCCGTCAAAGGTCGTACTGTAGTCCTGGATCTGGGTTCTCGCTGCAACGAACAAAGATCCGTTGGAACTCGCCGAGACTCCCGTGGCGAGAATCTGAACACCCGGAGCGGGGAGTCGATTCTCCAATACGCCGTTGGGACTATAAACTCCCACGGTTTGCGCCAACTGCGACGTGACGTAATAGGTGCCGTCCGGACCAATCGCAGAAAACAGCGGCTTCCCAATCGTGTTGGTGAGTGTCCGCAAGTATGTCCCGTCCGCAGCAAAGGCCTTGATTATCCCATCATTGGCGGCGAACCCACCGTCGATCAAGAATTCACCGTCCGGCCCCACGTTTCCCACGATCAGCGGCGTGGGAATGTAGCCCGGGCTGTTCGGTGGTCCCCCGGCGATTTGATTCAAATAGGTGACCTGGGCGCGGGCCGTGTTTTGCGAGGCGGCGACCAGCAAAAGGGCAATGACGATCGCGGTGGGCAAATCTCTGGTCGCGCGCGCACTTCGCATACTCGAATTCATCTCGACTCCTCCTCTGTGAAGCAGGACGTAGATGCTTGCCCGTTCGCTTACCAATGTCGATCGAACATCGGGACAGGTTTTGGCAACTCGGGTGGATTTGTCGAGTCGCGTCCGATACTCGAATCGTTTCGTCACAAGGCCCGGCGCCGCGCGGCAGGCCGTCGCCATACTCGCTAAAGCCAGGGCAGACGTAAACCTCGGGCTGTGGCGATTCTAGTTGCCACGTCCGAGTCTCACAAGAATGGCAAGTGTGTTTATGGGAGGTGCTATTGGTCCACGCCGGGCAGGTGGCCTGACTCGATAACCGCCGCGGCCAAGGCGCCTTGCCAGAAGGCTAAGAGTGCGTTGTGCAACGCATTTCCTGCTCTCTGGATAAAGAGGAATATGATGTGGCATCTCGGGATCGATCTCCATCGACGCACGATGGTGTTGGCAGCGGTTCACGATTGACGCTGCCGCCCGCGCTTCCTCCACCGCATTGCAACCACCGCCATTTGTCGACCCCCGGATCGGCGCGGAGTTGGCCAGAGCGTATCCTTAGAAAATGTCCGACGTCACTAATATTGTCGCCTACGAGTTCTTTCCGCTCACCGATCTGCAGGCGTTGCGAGAGCGTTTGCGGGCCCAGTGCAAACTCTGGAAATTGCGCGGCACGATTCTGCTCAGTCCCGAGGGGATCAATCTGTTCGTAGCCGGCGCTCGTGCGGAAATCGATCTGCTGCTACAAGAGCTGAAAGCGATTCCGGGGCTGGAAGGGCTGCAGCCGAAAATCAGCGTCAGCCAACACCAGCCCTTCAATCGCATGCTGGTGCGCATCAAGCGCGAGATCATCGCCTTTGGCGTTCCCGGCATCGCGCCAGACTTGCGAACGTCGCCGAAAGTCACTCCGAACGAGCTCAAGAATTGGCACGGCGAAAGTGCAGGTCCTGCGACACTCCCATTTGCAGCCGTCCGCTGCGCTACCCTCGTAACGGCAATTCGAACTTAATGCCGACGAGGGACGCGGCTTCCTGTAAACTGGCCACGACGTCCGGCGGCAGCGAGATTCCCTCACGTTCGGCGCGAGCGAATCGTTCCCATTCCATCTCGCCCGGGACGTATAGCCGATCGCAGCCGTCAGCGCGGGGGGCGGCGTGAATCTCGTCGACGAGCGCTTCGACGCGCCGCACAAGCTCGCCGGGCGCCGTCATCGCGGCGGCGTCGATCGCCACGAATGCGGCGCCGTGATGGGTTGGGCCTTGACCATCGTCCCACATCCAACTGCCGATACGCCAGGTCGCTTCGGCGCCGCTAAGCAACCCGGCGAGGGTCTCGATAAGCAGCGCAATACCATATCCTTTGTGTCCCGCGGCAGGCTGCAGGGCGCCGGTCTCCGGATAACAACTGGGATCGGTGGTCGGCCGGCCATCGGGGCCGATCAGCCAGGTGCTGGGAATTGGTTCTCCACGAGTTCGCGCGGCGTAAACCTTGCCGCCAGCCACGGTCGCCACGGACATGTCGAGCAGGATTGCCCGGTAACGACCGGCCGGGACGGCATACGAGATGGGATTGCTGCCAACGATGGCGCCGCGCGAGCCGGGCGCCGCAACGGACGGCGTGTCGTTGGCCATGCTCAGCCCGATCATCCCTTCGCGCGCGGCCAGCCACGCGTAATACCCGGCGGCGCCGTAATGACAACTGTTTCGCACGCCAGCGTATGCAATGCCGCACTGGCGCGCCTTCTCGATCGCCGTCTGCATGGCATACACCGAGGTCACCATGCCCAGCGAGGAATCGCCGTCGACGATAGCCCAGGCCGGCCCCTGGGCGACCACGCTCGGGCGGCCGGTGCTCCGCAATCCTCCGGCGAGCAACCGCCGCACGTAGCCGCGTAAACACTTTGTGCCGTGGGTAAAAACGCCCCACGCGTCGGTCGTGACTAATACCTCAGCACCGGTCGCCGCGTCCGTGGCGTTCATGCCAGCGCGAGTGAAAGCATCAATGCAGAACTTCCGCAATTCACTGATCGAGACGGTACGAGACGCTGGCGTAGATTGTGTTGACACACGCTGTCCTTGGCATAGGGAACGACGTCGAGGAAGCACGGCCGGCCGAATGACCACCCGCCGCCATACTGTGCGACCGTGAGCCGGCATTGCGACCGTCGAGAGCCGGCGGTGGCCAAAAGCCACCGCCGCCACGCGGTCTCGAGCATTATGCCGATCCTGCGATGAACGCTCAATGAGTCCGAAGCAGAGCGCCACTTACGGCGTGCCCGTCGTCGACGGACAGTATCAGATCTCCCTCGTACAGTTCTCGGTCACAGCGCTACGGGCCGCCGCGGCGGCGCTCGTTCGCACGCGATCCGGAAGCCTGCTGTGGCCCATCATCTACCACGGAACGTGGGATGGAACGATCTTCCTGGTGACAATGCTGCGGTAAGGCCGAGTTCTTGGCGATTTGCCGAAGCCGGTACCCTGCGGAATCTGCGCCCCGTTTGCGAACAGCTTGTTCGACTCCGATCATCCGACTTCGTTCAGACCGCAAGTGCCGCCTGCAGGCGCGTCGGTCGATGCGACCGAGGCAAATGTGGTTAAAAGCCTATCCGAGAACCTTGGCGGCTCTCAAGGCGACGATAGCGAATTGAAAATGGAGCAGGCCCAGATAATTCGCGGCTTTCTTTTCCCAGCGGATCAACAAGCGCCGTGCGCGGTTGAGCCAGGAGTGCGTGCGT